>JBCCTP010000108.1:0-11319 GCA_039198505.1 Actinomycetota bacterium
CTGCTCGCGCTCGTCGACATCGAGGCCGATCCACTCTCGAGTCGCGAGCACATCCTGCTCTCGAACCTCATCAATCACTCGTGGACGGAGGGTCGAGCGCTCGACCTGATGACGCTCGTCGGCATGGTCGGGAACCCGCCGATCCGCAAGCTCGGGGTGTTCGAGCTCGACCAGTTCTTCCCCGAGAAGGACCGGATGGCGCTGGCGATGAAGCTCAACGGCCTGCTGGCGTCGCCGTCGTTCGCGTCGTGGGCCGCCGGGCCCCCGCTCGACATCCAGTCGATGATGTATCGGCCGGACGGTACGGCGCGGTGCGCCATCGTGACCACGGCACACCTGTCCGACGAGGAGCGCCAGTTCGTCACGTCGCTGATCCTGTCGAAACTCGTGACCTGGATGCGCCGCCAGTCGGGCACCACCGACCTGCGGGCGATGCTCTACATGGACGAGGTCGCCGGATACCTCCCGCCCACGGCGAACCCGCCGACCAAGAAGCCGATCATGCTGCTCATGAAGCAGGCTCGTGCATTCGGTGTGGGCGTGATGCTCTCGACGCAGAACCCGGTCGACATCGACTACAAGGCGATCTCCAACGCGGGGACGTGGATGATCGGTCGTCTGCAGACCGATCAGGACAAGTCGCGGCTGCTCGACGGGATGTCGTCGGCGTCCGGAGGCGTCGACATCTCCGCCGTCGGCGATCGCATCTCGGGCCTGGGCAAGCGGGAGTTCATGCTCCGCCGCGCCGGCAAGGAGCAGCCCGAGGTGTTCACCACCCGGTGGGCGATGTCATACCTGCGCGGTCCGATGACGCGAGACCAGATCGAGCAACTGATGGACGGCCGCACCGACACCGAGGCGGCGGAAGCGCCGGCCGGGTCGTCGGGTGTGGCGGGTGCGGCGACACCCGTCCCGGGATCGACGGCTGCGGCGGTGGCGGCCGACCCGACCACACCGGTGACGGCGGCACCCGCACACGATCTCGCCGAGGACGAGACGACCGTGATGCCCGAGGCCGCCGACGGCACGGCGGTCCGCTGGGTCGATGTGGCGTCGCCGTGGCTCGCCGATGCAGGTGGCGACAGTCGGGGCACCCGCTACGAGGCGGCGATCGTCGCACGGATCGCGATGCGCTACGACGAGACGAAGGCCGACCTCGTCCACGACGAGGAGTTCGAGTGCGTCGTCCATCCGCTCGGCGAGCAGGTCGACGTGAGTCGCATGCTCACCGTCGACTACGACGACCGCGACCTGCGCCCCGATGCACCGGAGGGGGCGGTGTACCGGCTCGTCGACGCGAAGATCAAGAACAAGACGTTCTGGTCGGGCATCGAGCGCGACATCCGTGATCACCTCGTTCGCACGATGACCGTCGAGATCCCGATGAACAAGGAGATGAAGCTCTACGGCCGTCCCGGCGAGTCGGCGGACGACTTCGAGGTCCGGTGCCTGAAGGTCGCCGATGACCGGGCCGACGAGCAGATCGCCAAGCTGCGCGACAAGTACGAGGCGCGGGCGAAGAAGCTGCGCGACCAGATCGAAGCGGCCGAGGATCGGCTCGAGGTGCTCGAGGAGCAGTCGAAGTCGAAGCGCAACTCCGAGCTGCTGTCGACCGCCGGCTCCGTGCTCGGCGGCCTGCTCGGAGGGAAGAAGTCGGCGGGAGGCATCCTGGGCGGGCTGCTCGGCAAGGCCGGCACCGCGGCCAATCGTCGCGGCAGTACGCGCGCCGCTCAGGAACGGACCGAGGCCCAGGAGAACAAGATCGCCCGGTACGTCGAGCAGCTGGACGAGCTCGAGATCGAGGTGTCCGAGGAGGTCGACGAGATCCAGCTGTCGTGGAACGAGACCGCGAAGACCCTCGGCACGCTCGAGGTCGGCCTCGAGAAGAGCGACGTCCAGGTCACCCAGATCTCCCTCGCCTGGATGCCGACACCGGCCTGACGATCACCGCCGGTCGCTCACGTCAGCACCTCCTGCAGAACCGCCGACATGCGCTGACACGAACGGCCCGCCACGCAGCTCACGTCAGCGCATCCTGCAGAACCACCGACATGCGCTGACGCGGGGCGGATGGGGTTCAGCGGCGGCCGAGGAAGGTGCTCGGGTGGCGCTCGATGGTCGACGACCGGACGCGGTCACGATCGAACATCGGGCCGCCGAACATCGCCGACTCGGCGTCGGCCGCCGGGGTCGGCCGGGCGAAGAGGAAGCCCTGCCCGTAGTCGATTCCCGCCTCGATGGCGTACTGCAACTGCTCGATGGTCTCGATGCCCTCGGCGACGACTTCGAGGTCGAGTGCGTTGCCGATCGTGACGACCGACTCGACGATCGTCGAGTCGAAGTCGTTCGACGTGGCGCTGCTGATGAAGCTGCGATCGATCTTGACGATGTCGACCGGCAGCTTCTGCAGGTACGTCATCGACGAGTAGCCGGTGCCGAAGTCGTCGATCGCGACCTTCACGCCGCGCTCACGGATCGACGAGAGCACCGCACTGGCGCGAGCGACGTCGTCGAGGAGGTGCGTCTCGGTGAGCTCGATCTCGAGCAACGACGGATCGGCGCCCGTGGCGGCGATCGCGCTGTCGAGGTCGCTCACGAGATCACCCTCGATCAGGTGACGACCGGAGATGTTGACCGCGATCCGCAGCCCCGCGCCGCGACCGCGGAGCTTCCACTCGGCGACCCGCGTACACGCCGCGTCGAGCACCCATCGCTCGAGTTCGAAGATGAGCCCCGATCGCTCGGCGATGGGGATGAACTCACCCGGCGGCACGAGCCCATGACCGGGCCGTTCCCACCGGACCAACGCCTCCGCAGCAGCGGCGTAGCCGGTCCGGAGATCGGCCATCGGTTGGAGGTACATCCGCAGCTCGTGGTGTTGGATGGCCTGACGCAGCGCGAGCTCGAGCTCGGCCTGCTGCTCGATGGTCTCCTGGAGCTCACTGTCGAAGCTCTCGACGCGGCGACGCCCCCGACTCTTGGCCTGGTACACCGCGGCATCGGCCCGTCGGATCGCAGCCTGCGACTCGTCGCCCGGCTCGAGCATCGTGACACCGACACTCGCCGAGATGGCGAAGAGCCGGTCCCCGATCGGGAAGGGCCGCTCGATCTCGTTGATCATGCGCTCACCGAAGCGACTGAGACCGTCGGTGGTCGCCATGTCGCCCACCATGATGAGGAACTCGTCGCCGCCCAGACGGGCGACGAAGTCGCTGTCACGGACGACGGCGTTGAGCCGCTGCGCGATCTCCCGCAGCACCGCGTCACCCACCGCGTGACCGTGGGTGTCATTGACGCTCTTGAACCCGTCGATGTCGAGGAACATCAGTCCGGTCGTGGCGAGCACGTCGCTCGGCGAGCGGACGAGACGGTCAAGCCGCTCGAGGACGGCGAAGCGGTTCGGCAGACCCGTGAGCGTGTCGACGCGGGCCTCCTCGGCGAGGCGCATCTCGCTGGCCTGCAACCGACTGGTGAGCTCGCTCACACGCGCGACCGACGTGCGCACCGAGGCGCCGACGTCGCCGGGCAGGTGCTGGAGGTCGACTTCCTCACCGGCGTCGGCGGCGAGGGCCTGGAGTTGGCGATCGACCAGGGTGAGCGTCTCGGCCATACCGTTCACCGCGGTGGTGACATGACGGACGTCGCTCGGACCGACGACCGGGAGCGGTTCGTTGATCAGCTCGCCCCGTCCGATCCTCTCCGCGCGTTCTCGGAGCCGACGCAGCGCCGGAACGAACGATCGGAGCACGATGACACCGAACGCGAGCGACAGAACGGTCACGATGCCGAACACGAGGACCGTCGTGGTGTTCCGATCGTCGATCTCGGCGGCCGCAGCGTCGACCGATGCCGAGATGTCGCGGCCGACGGTCCGCACGATCGACTCGATCTCGGTGATGTGATCAGCCGTCTCGATGGTGCGCTCGGCGAGGTCCGCGGCGGTGGGGGCCGTGGAGAGGTCGGCGATCGCCGGACGCTCCGAGACCGAACTGAACGTGGTGGCGCCGAGTTGCTCGGCGGCGAGTGCGATCGCGTCGGAGTGACGGATGATGGCGGCCTGGTACTCGGTCACGCCCTCGGGCGAGTCGGGCTCGAGGGCGAGAAGTGCCGACGCCTCGGCCTGTGCGGTGAGCGCGAGGTCGACCAGGACCTCGAGGTCGTCCAACGCGCCGGTCACCATGGTCGGGTCGGCGTCGGAGATCTGGCGATCGAGCACGTCGATGAGATCGCGAATCCGCGGGATGGCGATGTCGAGGCCCACGTCGATCAACGAGGCGTCGCGCTGTCCGGTCGAGATGACGGCGAACTGATCGTCGAGCAGCTTGCGGGCGTCGCTGGTGGACACGCCGTAACGCGGCTCGAGGTCGCGGTCGGCGTTGACGTACCTCTCCATCCGGGCGAACGCATCGCGGAGGTCGGCGGATGGAAGATCGGCCGCCGTCGCCGCTCGATCGTCGGGTGCGGCGGCGAAGAACTCGGTCGCGTCGCCGACGATCTCGACCAGGAGCCACGCGGCGTCGGCTTGTGCCGTGGCCGCTTGGGCCAGACGGGCGGCCTCGTCGGCGTCGGCGTTGTTG
This sequence comes from Actinomycetota bacterium, assembly GCA_039198505.1. Taxonomy (GTDB): domain Bacteria; phylum Actinomycetota; class Acidimicrobiia; order Acidimicrobiales; family Ilumatobacteraceae; genus Ilumatobacter_A. The sequence goes on from JBCCTP010000108.1 coordinate 4,578, forward strand.
GTCTGGAGTTCGCGAACACCGAACATCCCCACGCCCGCCAGCGGAATGAGCACGAGGGCGATGACGTACACCGTCAACGGCAGACCACCGTCCCGTCCCCGCTCGCCGGCCATCACACGCACGTTTCGGTCTGTCCTCGATCGATCTTGAGAAGTTCTTGTCTCCGCGCAGACGCGCACGCACGGTGCCGAGTGACCACGGGGAGAGGCGTCCGGGGGAAGATATTGCAGAAATCTGGCAACTCCTGCAACCAACTCCGGTTTGTCATCACATTGCGCGGACCCTGCGCGAGATCGAGGAGACGCGACGACGGTCGGGAAGGGTGCCGGCGGCGGGAGTCGAACCCGCACTGACGGCCACCTAAAGACCGTGCCTCTGCCGATTGGGCTACGCCGGCCAGCGCCCTCGGAGGCTAGCGACGACCGATCGAGGGGGCGTGCGAGACTGCGGCTCATGCGATCGACCGCTCGACGTCGACCTGTCGCGCTGGCGTGCGCGCTCTGCGTCGTCGCCGTCGCCGGCTGTTCGTCCGACGAGCCGGCCGCCGACTCCGCTGCGGCGCCGTCCACGGCGGAGTCCCCCGTCTCGACCGGATCGTCGGGATCACCGCCGGCGTCCGACGTGTTCGCTCCGACTGCGACCACCACGGTTGCGACCGACGCGACGACCGACCCCACCGCCACCACGAGCACGACCACCACCTCCACGACGACGACGTCCACCACCACGACCACGACCACCACCACGACGACCAGCACCACGACGACCAGCACCACGCTCCCGCCGGGGACACCCGCGCCGGGTCCCCTCGACCTCGCCGCCGACCGACTCGTGCTCGGCACGTCGGTCGAGGGCCGCGAGATCGCCGCCGAGCGGCCGACCGACACCGGCGGTCGCCGTGTCCTCGTCATCGGCGTGATCCACGGGAACGAGGACGCCGGGGTCCAGGTCGTCGACGAACTCCGCCGGCGAGCGGTCGACGGCGAGATCCCGCCGGAGATCGAGCTGTGGCTCGTCGAGTCGATGAACCCGGACGGCCAGCTGATCGAGGACCGTCACAACGCCAACGAGGTCGACCTCAACCGCAACTTCCCCCACAACTGGGGCCCGATCGGGCAGCCGGGCGACGGCCAGTACGCCGGTCCCGGTCCCGCCTCGGAGCCCGAGACGCAGGCGATGGTCCCGTTCATCGAGGCGCTGCGACCCGACATCGCCATCTGGTATCACCAGGACGCGAACCTGATCATCCCGTCGAACGGTCGGCAGGGACGCATCCGTGCCCGATACGCCGGGCTGACCGACCTGCCGCTCGAACCGTGCTGTGCCGGCGGCATCTACACCGGCACCGCCGCCACCTGGGCGCGAGTGACGCTGTCGGACCAGGAGGCGGTGCCGTTCATCGTCGAACTGCCCGGCGGCGAACTGTCACCCGAACAGGTGACGGCCCACTCCGACGCCGTGATCACCATCGGCATCGAGGGCTGACCGTCGCACCCGACCCGCCGCGACCGCACCCGCTCGCCCGTTCACGAGCAGGTAACACTGCGAACACATCGCGCACGTACGGTCACTCCATGTCGCCGGACCTCACGCGCCCCGTGAGTCCCGCCGCTCCACCCTCCGGTCGTGGTCGCCGTCGATGAGGATCGGCGAGGTCGATCCGTTCGTCGGCTGCGAACCGGCTGACCTCGCCGTCCCCACCGGAATCGCCGCAACGTGGTGGTGGCCGAAGCCGCCCATCGGCAACACCCACCCCGGAGCGTCGTATCCGTTCGGCATGGTGTCGGCGTGCCCGACCTCGGGCGCCTACCCCACCGGCTACGGACGCTACGACCGGTCGACCGAGGGTGTGCCCGCCCGCCTCCACGACTCGGCCGTGACCAGCGGGGTCACACACTTCCACCAGTCGGGTACCGGCGCGATCCGCAAGTACTACAACTACCTCCGCGTCACCCCCATGCTCGATCCGCTCGACGAGCTGGGTCGGGCCTGGGCACTCGTCGACGAGTCGGCGAGCCCCGGTCTCTACACGGCGACGCTCGAGAACGGAATCCGCTGCGAGGTCACGGTCGGCCCGCGCAGCTCGATCCACCGGTACACGTTCCCGTCCGCCCGTAGCGCGCGCATCGTCCTCGACTGCTCGCACGGTGGGATCGACGTCGATCAAGGCCAGACCGTTCCGCTCCGCGCCGAACTCCACGCGCTCGACCTCGTGTCTGCGGCCGGCACCGTCGTCATGGAGGGGGTGCCGGTCTCGTTCCACGCCGAATGCGACGGACCCGACTGGCGGCTGATGCCCTGGTACGACCGCCGGCTGATGCACGGCGGCACCCAGCTGCGTTTCGACTCGATCCGCCCGACGACGCTCCGGCCGTTCGGCTTCATCTGGATGGGTCGGGTCGAGGCGGGCACCACCGTCGAGATCCGGCTCGGGTTCTCGCTCCGCGGCACCGACCAGGCGGCGGCCAACCTCGAGGGCGACCTCGTCGGCGACGATCGACGCCGTCCGACGCCGGCCGACTCGATGGCGCGAACCCAGCGCGAGCCGGCGTTCGACGATCGGCGTCGGCGCACCGAGTGGGCGTGGCGCGAGCACCTCGGGCGCGTCGACGTGGCGGGCGGCACCGACGAGCAGCGCGGCGTGCTGGCGACCGCCCTGTACCACTCGATGTTGAAGCCGAACTTCGCGCCGGGTGAGAGCCCGTTCTGGGACGGGGACGGTCCGTTCGTCTACGACCTCTCGACGATGTGGGACCTGTATCGGACCCACCTCCCGCTCCTCACCGCCCTCTTCCCGAGTCGCGCCGTCGAGCTGGCGAACGCCCTCATCCAGATCTGCGAGTCGGAGGGCAACTTCCCGATCGGCTACCGCATGGCCCGGGGCGCCGATCGGTTCGCGCGCCAGGGAACCGCTCTGGCGCACACGTTCCTCGCCGACCTGTGCCACCTCGACCTGCCGGGCATCGACTGGGAGTGGGCGCTCAGCCTGATGAGCACCGACCTGAACCGGACCATGTGGGGTGAGGAGTTCCTCGAAGGGGGCCTCGCGCATCCGGTCACCCACACCCTCGACCTCGGCATCGGCCATCACTGCACGGCGGTGGTCGCCCGGAGACTCGGCGATCACGAGTTCGCCGAACGGCTCGACGCCCTCGCCGGCCGCTGGGTCAACGCCTACGAACCCGACAGCGGACTCGTCGTCGATTCGCAGTACTACGAGGGCGGGAAGTGGAACTACTCGTTCCGGCTGCTGCACGACATGGCGCGTCGGATCGAACTGGCCGGCGGCGACGACGGCATGGTCGAGCTCCTCGATCGGTTCTTCGGGTTCGGCGCCGATCCGGTCAAGCAGTTGGGCGTGGCGCCGGCGGTCGACGACATCGCCGCCGGGTACGCACTCCACCGGTTCCAGGGCCTCAACAACGAACCCGACATGGACGCACCCTGGTGCTACCACCACGCCGGTCGGCCCGATCGGACCGCCGACGTGGTCCGATCCGTCATCGACCACGCGTTCGGCCCCGGCCCGGGCGGGCTTCCCGGCAACGACGACTCGGGCGGCCTGAGTTCGTGGTACGTGTGGGCGACCTCCGGCCTCTTCCCGCAGCCGGGCCAGCAGTCCGTCCTCATCGGCCCACCCGCGTTCCCCGAGCTCGAGTTCACGGTCGGCGACGGCGAGCGGACGTTCGCCGTCCGCACCCGCGGCGCCGACCCCTCCGCCATCGACGACGGCCGCCGAGGCCGGGTCCCCACCTACGTCGCGTCGGCGCATCTCGACGGGACCGAACTCACGCGGTCATGGCTGGGGATCGACGAGGTGGCCGCCGGCGGCGAACTCGTCCTCGAACTCACCACCACCCCCACCGAGTGGGGCCGATCTCCACGTCCACCGTCCATCACCCCGCATCCGCACCCATCCGCCTGAGCACCAGCGAAGGAGTTGACACATGACCGACCTCGCCGATCACATCGAGTCGACCGCACCGGGCATCCCCGAGCCCGAATCCGCAGGCCCGCCCACGAATCCGATGCGGCGACTCGTGATCGTCGTCCGCGCCGACCCGGTGATCTGTGGTCACTCCGGTGAGGCGAGGAACCTCGCCGAGGTCGCCCTGACCCGCGGGTACGACGACGTCCGCATCGTCACCTGGACGATCCCCGCGCTCCAGGAGAGCGGACTTCCGCTCAAGCCGCTCGACGCGGTGCTCCCGTATTCGCCGGGCATCACCGTCGAACGACCCGAGCCCGTCGGCGACTACAAGGTGCCCGACGGTCGCCACCTCGCCGGGCTGGTGGGCCGGCTGGTCGAGCTCTTCACCGAGGGAGTTCCCACCACCGCGATGTCGCTGTACCTCACGCCTCACGCGACGGTGATCGCCGACGCCGTGCGGATCGCGAAGGCGACCGGGATGTGCGCCCCGATCACCACCATCGCCGAGGCCGTGGGTTCCGACGTGACCAACGTGGTCAACACGGCGGTCGACCAGGGCCGGTTCGGTGCGGCCGCGCAGGTGCTGACCACCTACCTCGACAACGACGTGTGCGTCGCCGTCTCCGACTACACCAAGGAGGTGATCGTCGACGCGGCCCGGCGGATCGACTGCCGCTGGGGCACATCGCTCGGCGACGCGTGCGAGGAGCGGATCGCCGTGTCGTATCCGGCGATCGACTCACGGGCGTTCACCGATCTCGACCCGGCCGAGACCCGGCGACGGCTCGCGCAGCGAGACCTCGAACCAGACGGGTACGTGCTGTTTCTGTCGCGCCTCACGAAGGCGAAAGGTGTCGACGACCTGATCAACGGATTCGTCATGAGCGCCGTCCAACGCCGGACCAAGCTCGTCATCTGCGGCAACGGCCCCGAGGCGATGGCACTGCGCGCCCTGGCGGCCTCCACACCCGCCGCCGACCGGATCGTGTTCTTCGACGATGTCGACGACTCCGAGAAGCCGCACCTGATGGCCGGGTCGGCCGTCTACGCGCTGCCGAGCAAACCCCGTCCCGAGTTCATCGAGACGTTCGGCATCGCTCTGACGGAGAACCTGCTCGCCTGCGGCGGTCCTGTGATCACGTGCGACACCGGCGGAATCCCCGAGGCGGTCGGTCCGTACGCCACGATCGTGCCCACGTCGCATCCGATGTCGATCGCGAACGCGCTCAACGAGATCATCCTCGGCCTGTCGGCGGGCGAGCGACGGCGTGCGGCGACCGCAGCTCGCGACTGGGCCCGCCGCTTCGACCGAACGGCCGTGTTCGACCGGTTGTTCGCCCGCCTGCCCGAGACGGCCGGCGTGGAGACCACCGCCGCCGCCTGACGGTGCTCGTTCAGCCGTGGGGCGTGATGAGCGCCTTGTCGCCGGTGGCCATCTGCGCGTAGCGACGGGCGTGGTCGACCGACACCGCCTCGTCGAGCGTGAGCTTGGTGCCGTACTCGGACGCGAACGTCGTGGTGATCTCGGCGGCGACACGCTCGCGGAGCCGCTGCTGGCCCTCGAGGCCGATCTCGCCGAGGAACGGGGTGAGCAGCCACCCGCCGAGTGACCACGACAGTCCGAAGTTCTGCTGCAGAGTGATCGGGCTCGGGTCGAGCCGTCCGTAGATGTAGACCTGCTTCTTCGTGTCGGAGCCGTAGCGGCTGTAGGCGGCGCCCTCACTGGCGACGCGCTCCATGGCGCCGAGCAGGGTGCTGGCCATCGATCCACCGCCGATCGCATCGAAGGCGATCGTGGCGCCGGTCGCCGACAGCGCAGCGCGGAGGTCGTCGCCGAACGAGTCGAGCGACGAGTTCACGACGTGCTCGGCACCCTGACCCGTCAGGAGTTCGACGTGCTCGGCCCGCCGAACGATGTTCACCAGCGGGATGCCGTCATCGAGGCAGATGCGGTTGAGCATCTGACCGAGGTTCGACGCACCGACCGTGTGGACGAGGGCGGTGTGCCCGTCACGGCGCATCGTCTCGGTCATCCCGAGCGCGGTCAGCGGGTTGACGAACCAGGCGGCCGCCTGCTCGGGAGTGGTGCCGTCGGGCATCGCCAGGCACTGCATGGCGTTGAGCACCCGGTACTCGGCGTACGCGTCGCCCGAAATGAAGCCGACCACCTTGTCGGCCAGCGCGGCCGCAGCGTCGGACCCGCCGGTGGCGATCACCGTGCCACCGCCCTCGTTGCCGCACACCATCGCCTTCCCGAAGCGACCGGCCATCGAACCGAGTCCTGCTGTGACGTCGGCCGCGACTCCACCCTCACCCGTGTCACGGGCTCCCGACATGTCGGCGCCGGCGAACATGAGCCCGAGATCGGAGGGGTTGACCGGCGCGGCGCCGACCTTGACGAGCACGTCGTCGGGACCGAGGTCGCGCAGATCGGCCTCGCGGACCGAGAACGTGATGACGCCGTCCTCGGTGAGGGTCGACACGAGTTCTCGGGTGGTGGACGGGAGATCGCTCATCGCCTCATCCTGGCCGAACCGACGTGGTCGAGCGTCGTCGGCGCGCCGGGCGACGGTCGCTCGGATCAGGAGGAACCACGGTCGGTCGACCGCCGCGATACTGTCATCCCCATGACGTGGATCGTCCTCGTCGTCGGGGTGCTCGTCATCCTCGCCGTCGACCAGATCCTCCGCCGTCGGAGGCGAGCACGGCCTGAAGCCGTCGCCAGCGCTCCCGCCCGTCCGCGGGGAGCGAATCCCGGCGAGACGGTCGGATTCCCCAACCATAAGGGCGGCGGCTGAGCCCGCCCACTGC
>JBCCTP010000109.1:0-11272 GCA_039198505.1 Actinomycetota bacterium
GCAGGACCGCGAGCAGGCGATCCGCTCGATCCATCGCGACGACAACAACCGCTTCAATCCCGACGACGAGGGATGGGTGGTGCGGTCGTGGGTCGAACTCACCGACAACCCCGACAGCTACATGCTGCTCATGGACAACGATGCCGACGGCCTGCCCGATCCGTCGACCGAACGCCGCATGCCGCTGCACCGCGGCGCCCGCTTCGTCGTCGACACCCAGCGGCTCTGGCACGTCGTGGTCCATCCCGGTGACTCGGCCCGCTACGCGCTGATCACCAGCTTCGAGTCCGGGCCCGCGCTCGACGCGTTCATCGCCGACAACCGCACGAACTGATCTGGTGGCTCACCTCGACCGCCGCTTCGCTTCGGTCTCGGATCGCAGTCGCGATTCGTGCCGATTTCGGCACGTCCAGGAGGTCCGTGCGTTCGTGCTCTCCTAGATTGGGTCTCACGATGTCCGTGGTGCCGCGTCCTCTCGTCCCATCTCGGCTGGCTCCGGGCGGTGTCCACGCCCATGCGTCCCGACGCGCGCCACGCACGGTCGTCGGCGCATACGTGGCGCTGACCAAGCCCCGCATCATCGAGCTGCTGCTCATCACCACCGTGCCCACCATGGTGCTCGCCCAGGGCGGGTGGCCGTCGTGGGGGCTCGTCGGTGTCACGCTGCTCGGTGGCGCTCTCGCCGCCGGTGGAGCGAACGCCATCAACATGTACGTCGACCGCGACATCGACGCCTTGATGGAGCGCACCAGCGGACGCCCGTTGGTCACCGGAATCATCGAGCCGCGCAACGCACTTGTCTTTGCCATCGCGCTGCAGATCGCGGCGTTCGCCGTGTTGTGGGCCGGCGCCAATCTCCTGTCGGCCGTGCTCGCGTTCAGCGCGGCAGCGTTCTACGTGGGGGTGTACACGCTCTGGTTGAAGCGTACGAGTCGACAGAACATCGTGATCGGCGGCGCAGCCGGCGCGGTTCCGGTGCTGGTCGGGTGGGCGGCCGTCACCGACGGACTGGCCTGGGAGGCCCTGATCCTGTTCGTCGCGATGTTCCTGTGGACGCCGCCCCACTTCTGGGCGCTCGCCGTGAAGTACGCCGACGACTACGACGCCGCCGACGTGCCGATGCTGCCGGTGGTGGCGCCCATGCGCGAGGTCATCAACCAGATGCTGGCGTACACGGTCGGTCTCGTCGCCGCCACCCTCGTGCTGTGGCCGGTCGCCGACCTCGGCTTCATCTACGGCATCACCGCGATCGTGCTCGGCGTGATGTTCCTGGCGGGCACGGTCCTGCTCGGCCGATCGCCCACGCCCGCTGCGTCGATGCGGCTCTTCGGTTTCTCGATCACGTACGTGACCGTGTTGTTCGGCGCGATGACCCTGGACGTCCTCGTCTGACCGGTTCGATCCTGGCGGCGCGGCCACCCGTCGGCCTCCGAGAGGGCCTCCGGCAAGTCGGCGCTGTATTTCAGTCGGAACGGGTCCCGACCAGTAGTGTCGCTGCCGATGTAGCGGGACCGTGTCGGCTGCGTTCGAGCTGCCCGAGCCTGCGCGTCGATTCCGACCATCCACCACCCGTCACTCCGACCTGTCCGTCAACTCACCGCCCCGTGAACAAGTGAGCGCGACCTCCGCATGACCACCATCGAATCCGTTCCGGCCGACACGTCGGACACGTCCGACACGCCGCCGTTCCTCGCCGCGCTGGCCGACTGGATCACCTCCACCGACCACAAGAAGCTCGGCCGACTGCTCGCCGGCGGCGGGTTGCTGGGACTGCTCACCACGATCGTGGTGAACCTCCTGATCGCCGTGGAGCGGGTCGACGGATCCGGAGCGGCTCTCGACGTCGACTCGTGGTCGCAGCTCATCACGGCGCAGCGCGTCGGACTCGTGTTCGGCGCCGGCCTCCCGCTCGCGGCCGGACTCGCCGTCGCCGTGACGCCGCTGCAACTCGGCGCACGGTCCATCGCCTTCCCCCGTCTCGTCGGCACCGGCGTGTGGATGTGGTTCGGCGGCTTCGTGCTGTCGATCATCTCCATCTCCGCCAATGGCGGTTTCGGCGGAGGCGACCCCGACATGGTCGACCTGTTCCTCGCCGCCCACGGGCTGATGGCACTGGGTCTGCTCTCGGTCGGCGTCGCGCTGGTCACGTCGGTGCTGACCACGCGGGCCCCGGGCATGACGATGCGTCGCGTGCCGTTCTTCGCGTGGTCGACAATGGTCTTCGGCATCGGGCTCGTCCTCGTGATGCCCGTGTTCGTCGGAACGCTGATCTACCTGTTCGTCGACCACCGCAGTGGCACCCGCGAGGCGTTCGGTGGCAACGACGGCATCGCCACGTGGGCCGGCTGGATGTTCACCCAGCCGGCGACGTTCCTGCTCGCCATCCCTGCGCTGGGGCTGTTCGCCGATCTCCTGCCCACCACGTTCAAGAAGCGCACCCCGCTGCGGGGCGCCGTGTTCGCGGGCCTGTCGCTCGTGCTCGTCTCGGCTCTCGGCGCGGTCACCCAGCAGATCCGGTTCGACGTTCCGTGGAGCGGGTCGCTGCTGTACATCGGCGACGGCGACGACGTGCGCGAGAAGGTGAACGACGTGCTGCCGTGGGGGTTCTTCCACGTGCTGCCCATCGTCGGAGCCGGGATCCTGTTCCTGATGGCGGCGTTCCTCGCCAAGCCCGAGAAGGACGAGTCGGGCCAGACGATCCGCCCCAACATCACCGCGGCGTTCCTCTTCGCCTTCTTCGGGTACGGCATGGTCCTCGTCGGCATGCACGGCGCCGCGATCGAGCCGATCGTCGACCTCGACCTCATCGGCACGGTGTTCGGCGAAGCGGTGCTCGTCTACGTCGTCTACGGCGCAGCGCTCGGGGTGCTGGGTGGGCTCGCCTACTGGGCTCCGAAGCTGTGGGGCGTGGAACTCGACCTCAAGAAGACGGCACCGCTCGCGCTGCTCGGCGTGGGTGGTGTCGTCCTGGCGAGCTTCCCCCACTACATCGCCGGGTTCCTCGACCAGCCGGCGGGACTCGCCTACGACGACAGCGACCTGCAGATCTGGAACATCGTGGTGCTCGTCGGCCACGCCCTGTTCTTCCTCGCCGCGTTCGCCTTCGTCGGCCTGCTCGTCTCGACCGTCGTCGGTCGCGACGGATCGAGCGCTCCCGACGATCCGTCCGACGGCCACACCATCGAGTGGGCGACCACGTCGCCGGCGCCCACCGACAACTTCGTCGACGTCCCGGCCATCACGTCGGCCGAGCCGATGCTCGACCTGCGAGGTGCGTCCGCATCCGACCAAGCCACGCCCAACCCGGGAGGTGCGAGCTGATGGAAGCCCTGCCCGCCGGCGCACCGCCGGCACCGAAGAACCAGACGCTGGTCGGCGCCACGCTCGCGTCGGTCGCCATCCTCATGCTCACCGGCGGAATGCTCGGCGTGTGGGCGGTTCAGCGTCGACAGGCGATCGACCTCGGTCAGTCGTGGCTGCCGAGCGACGTCACCATCCCCGAGGTGCCGACCAACGTGATGCTGATCGCGTTCATCGGGGTGGTCTCGTTCGCTCACTGGGCCAGTTGGGCCGCCCGCCGCGACGACAAGGCCAACACGGTCTTCGCCCTCGGAGCAACGGCCTTCGTGGCGCTCCTCATCATCAACGCCCAGGCCTTCGTCTACACGCAGATGGAGCTGCCGATCTCCCAGGGTCCCTACGGCGCGATGTTCTTCGCCATCACCGGCACCTTCATCGCCGTCATGATCGGCGGCACGATCTTCTCGCTCGTCGCCGTGTTCCGCGTGGCCGGTGGGCGCAGCGACCGTCACATCCTCGCCGCCCACACACTGGTCTGGTACGCCATCGGCGTGGCGTACTGCGGCATCTGGTTCCTCGTCTACGTCACCAAGTGAGTCGCCTCCACCGATGATCACCACCGGATCCAAGTTCCTGATCGGCAGCGCCGTCCTCGCCGCGGTCGCCGCCATCCTCTACGGCGTCACCCAGGACGGGGTGATGGGCACCGTCGGCCTGGCCACCGCGGCCGTCGCGCTGACGCTGCTCGCCGTGGTGAACACCATGGCCCGCGACTCGAACGTGTTCACCGACGACGGTGTGCCGGTCGAGACCGTGGCTGCGGCTCAGCCCTCGCCGCTCGGCGGAGTCTGGCCGTTCGCGTTCGCTCTCTCCGGCGTCATCATCGCCGTGGGCCTCGTCACCCAGCAGACCATCGTGGTCATCGGTCTCGCTGCACTCGCCGCCACCGGCGCCGAGTGGGTCGTCAGCAACTGGGCCGACCGAGCGTCGGCCGACCGTCGCCACAACGCTTCGGTGCGCAGCCGGCTGTCGAACCCGCTCGAGTTCCCGCTCGGCGGTGCCGTGGCGATCGGCGTGGTGATCTTCGCGTTCAGTCGCGTGATGCTCTGGTTCTCGAAGGTGAACACCGTCATCGCCTTCTCGATCCTGGCGCTGGTCGTCCTCGGGATCGCGTTCGTGTTCGCGAACCGGCCGTCCGTCAAGACCGGCGCCATCGGCGGGACCGCCGTCGTCGGCGCCGTGGCCGTCGTGGTGGCCGGCACCGCCGCGGGTCTCGACGGCGAGCGCGACATCCGGGTCTTCGAGACGACGAGCCTGTGGCAACAGGAGGCGATCGCGCACCCCGAGGAGTACGCCGAGGGCGCCGAGGAGGGCAAGCACCCGGCCGGCTTCATCTGCGAGAGCCCGGAGGAGTTCCCCGAGGCCGACGAGAAGGCCAGTCAGACCGTGGCCATGAAGTCGAACCACTTCCAGATCTTCCTCCTCGAGGACGGCACGCTCGACTTCGACGTGCCCGGTCCACGTGACGAGGGGAGCGACGTCATCACGTTCCAGCGGTCGAACACGACCAACATCGTGTTCCGCAACGAGTCCGACGAGGACCGCCGTCTGTCGCTCGACATGGGCACCGAGGAGTTCGAGAGCGAGGACGGCACCACCCGCATCGTTCCGGTCCAGCAGTGCACCACGCTGATCGAGCCGGGAGCCGCCCAACTGCTCACGGTCACGCCCCCGCTCCCGAGCAACGTGTTCGCCGACTCGCCGAACCCGAACGCACCATCGGGTGAAGGCGGATTCTGGTTCTTCGTCCCTGGAGTTTCGTCGGCCACACTCGAGTTGGTCGTTCCGTGAGCGAGACCGCTCACGAGCCGTCCAGACCGTCGTCCATGAACTTGGGAACGAGCGCGTCCGTCCAATCAGAGAGGGCTACGGTGACCTTCGTGCCGAAGTGGATTCGTCCCGCTGCGATCGTCGGCGTCGCCGCACTGGCCGCCGGCTGTGCGACCGACGCTCCGCAGGACACCACCCAGCCCGCCGGGCCCAACGCCCAGATGATCTACAACCTGTCGTGGCCGATCTTCCTGATCGCCGGCGTCGTCGGGGTCATCGTCATGGTCGCGGTCGGGTACGCCGTCTGGAAGTTCCGTGACCGTGGTCAGCCCATTCCCGAGCAGACCCACGGCAATCCGAAGCTCGAGATCACCCTCACGATCATTCCTGCGCTGATCCTGATCGGCGTCGCCATTCCCACCGTCGCCACCGTGATGGCGCTCGACGAGACCGACGACACCGAGTGCATCGTCAACGTCACCGGCCAGCAGTGGTGGTGGGAGATGGACTACCCGGTCCAGGACGGATGCGGTGGTGTGTCGGCCCCCATCGTCACCTCGGGCCAGATGGTCATCCCGACCGAGACGCCGGTGCTCATTCGCGGCACGAGCCGTGATGTGATCCATTCGTTCTGGATCCCCCGCCTCAACGGCAAGCGCGACATGGTCCCCGGGCGCACGCACAACCTGCGGATGGAAGCCGACGAGCCCGGCATCTACGCCGGTCAGTGCGCCGAGTTCTGCGGTCTGTCGCACGCCAACATGCGCATGGAGGTCGTGGCGATGGAGCCCGACGATTTCGAGGCGTGGAAGGCCAAGCAGCTCTCCGAGTACGAGTCACCCGCCGAGGGGACCCTCGCTGCGACCGGCGAGCAGACGTTCATCACCAACTGCTCGCGGTGCCACGTGGTCGACGGCCTCACCGATTCCGACGGCGAACCCGTCATCTCCCGAGCTGACCAGCAGGTGTGGTCGGGTGTGGCTCCCAACCTCAGCTGGTTGATGACCCGCAACACGTTCGCCGGTGCCACGTGGGACCTGCTCAACGAGACCTGCCGCGACGACGTGTGGGATGCAGATCCTGAGGACTTCGGTGAGCGGTACCTCGAGGGTGTCAGCGAGGAGTGCCTCAACCAGGTCGACCTGCGCGAGTGGCTGCGCGACTCGCCGGCGAAGAAGCCGATGTACGCCGATCCCGAGCAGCTCGAGCCGACCGACGGGCTCTTCCGGGGGATGCCGTACCTCGCCCTGAGCGAAGCACAGATCGACGAGCTGGTCGCCTACCTGCTCGAGAGGAAGTGACAGGAGTTCGACATGGCCATCATCGAACGCCCAGCCAGTGAGTCCAGTGGGGCCATCGAGGCCTATGACCCGTCGGTCGCGACCGCGTCGTCGTCGTACGGGTTCCTGCGTCGCCCGGTCGAGTCGACCGGATGGCGCTCCTGGGCCTTCACGGTCGACCACAAGAAGATCGGCATCATGTACGGCGTCGTCGCCATGGTGTTCTTCATCATCGGGGGCATCGAGGCCGGCCTGATCCGCCTGCAGCTGGCGCAGCCCGAGGGCACCGTCCTCTCGGCCGACTACTACAACCAGATGTTCACGATGCACGCCACGACGATGGTGTTCCTCTTCGTGATGCCGATGGCGGCGGCGTTCGCCAACTACATGATCCCGCTGCAGATCGGTGCACGCGACGTGGCGTTCCCCCGCCTCAACGCACTCAGCCTCTGGGTGTTCATCTTCGGCGGCATCTTCCTCAACACGTCGTGGTTCCTCGGCGGTGGCGCCGACGGCGGCTGGTTCATGTACGCGCCGAACTCCGACGTGCCCTTCAGTCCGTCGAACGGCGTCGACTTCTGGGCCCTCGGCCTGCAGATCACCGGCATCGCCTCGCTCGTCGGTGCGGTCAACCTGATCACCACCTGCCTCAACATGCGGGCGCCGGGCATGTCGCTCATGCGCATGCCGATCTTCACGTGGATGGCGATGGTGGTGCAGTTCCTGCTGCTCTTCGCCATGCCGGTCATCACCGTGGCGCTCTTCATGCTGATCTTCCAGCGGAACTACGACGCCACGTTCTTCTCGGTCGCCGAGGGTGCCGACCCCCCCTCCTGTGGCAGCACCTCTTCTGGATCTTCGGTCACCCCGAGGTGTACATCATCGTGTTGCCGAGCTTCGGCATCGTGTCCGAGGTCCTCCCGGTCTTCTCGAAGAAGCCGCTGTTCGGGTACCCGTTCGTGGTGTTCTCGGGCGCGGCGATCGGATTCGTCGGATGGGGTGTGTGGGCGCACCACATGTTCGCCTCCGGTCTCGGACCGGTCTCCGTGGCGGTCTTCTCGGTCGCCACCATGGCGATCGCGGTGCCGACCGGCGTCAAGATCATCAACTGGACCCTCACGATGTGGGGCGGCAAGCTGCAGTTCACCACGGCGATGCTGTTCGCCATCGGCCTGATCGTGCAGTTCACGATCGGCGGTCTCTCGGGCGTCACCCACTCGGTCGCACCGTCCGACACGCAGCAGACCGACACGTACTACATCGTCGCCCACTTCCACTACGTGATCTTCGGTGGCGGTGTGCTCGGCCTCTTCGCCGGCATGTACTACTGGTGGCCCAAGATCTTCGGCAAGTGTCTCCACGAGGGCTGGGGCAAGCAGAACTTCTGGTGGATGATCGTGGGCATGAACCTCACCTTCGGACCGATGCACATCATCGGTCTGCAGGGCCAGCCGCGACGGATGTACCAATGGACCGAGTTCCGAGCCGGCGAAGGATTCTTCAACCTCGGCTTCTGGAACATGGTGGCCACCATCGGCACGTTCGTCCTGGCGATCGGTGTCATCTTCTGGATGATCGCCGTGTGGGTCACGCACCGACCGGGTTCCAAGGTGCCGCCTGCGCCGCTCGACCCGTGGGACGCCCGCTCGCTCGAGTGGATGACCACGAGCCCGCCGAAGGAGCACAACTTCGATCGCACGCCGACCGTGCACGCACTCGACGAGGTCTTCCACCGTAAGTACGAGGACATCGGCGAGAACGGCAACCACGAGTACGTCAAGCGGGCATCGCTCGAGGAGATCGTCGCGGAGGAGGAGCGGCAGGGCGACAAGCACATCCACCTGCCGGCGCCGTCGTACTGGCCGATCGTGCTCGCCTTCTCGCTGCCGGTCATCTCCTACGGCGTCATCTACACGTCGTGGCTGATCGCCGTCGGTGCGGCCATCGCCGTGCTCGCCATGTTCGGCTGGGCACTCGAACCCGCCGATGCGGAGGAGTCCGACTTCGAACCGCCGTCGGAGGGTGAGTCGAGCAAGGAGCTCGCCCATGTCTGACGTCGTGAAGGAGCCGACCTCCGAGGTCGTCGACTCAGCGGAGTCTGCGAGCGACGTCGCCACCGATCACGACACCCATGCGGGTGACGAGCACGGTGGCCACGACGACCACGGACATCACACGTCCCTCGGCCTGTCCAACGTCAAGTTGGCGATGTGGCTGTTCCTCGGGTCCGAGTGCCTGCTCTTCGGCGGGCTCATCTCGACCTACATGCTGTATCGCAACCGGCACTCCGACGAGGTCGGCCCCGACCAGCTGTGGGACATCCCCTTCACGTCGGCCTCGTCGTTCGTGCTGCTGATGTCGTCGCTCACCATGGTGCTGGCGGTCTCGGCGATCAACCGCCGCAACGAGCGCAATTGCCGACTCTGGCTCACCGTCACGGCCACCTTGGGCGGACTCTTCCTCGCCGGTCAGGTCTACGAGTTCACGACCTTCTATCGCGAGGGTCTGGGCTACACCGACAGCCTCTTCTCGTCGTCGTTCTACACACTCACCGGCTTCCACGGTGCGCACGTGGCGATCGGCATCATCATGTTGCTGTCGACCGTGGGCATGCTCGCCAAGGGCCGGATCACGGGCGACAAGAGCGAGACCGTCGAAATGGTCGGGCTGTACTGGCACTTCGTCGACATCGTGTGGATCCTGATCTTCACGCTCGTCTACCTGATCCCGGCGTGATCGGAGAACCGTCATGAGCACCGTCGACACCGGAGACGAGACCGAACTCGAGCGTGAGGTCCTCGACGCCGAGCAGGAACACGACGACGTCCACGACCACGACGAGGCGCACCACCCGTCGGACAACAAGTACATCCAGATCGCCATCATCCTCGCTGTCATCACGGCCTTCGAGGTGGCGGCGAGCTACGTCGAACTCGGTCCGATCTTCATCCCGGCGCTGCTCGGCATGATGGTGGCGAAGTTCCTCATCGTCGCCGGGTTCTTCATGCACCTGCGCTTCGACAACAAGATCTTCACGTGGCTCTTCTACACGGGTCTCATCCTGGCCGTCGGCGTGTACGTGGTCGCGCTCCTGACCTTCCAGTTCTTCAACAGCTGAGCGGCCGATCTCGTGCACGGTTGCGGTGCTGACGCACGCGACCAGACGCGAGTCGTGGCGACGAGGTCGATGTCACGTCGCCGAACCTCAGCTCGGCGAGAGCCCGCCCGGACCGGGTCGTAGGATCGAACCGTGCTCGCTCAGGTGCCGTCCGATCTGACCGGCAACGTCGATCCGTTCCGCTTCGTCCCGCATCCCGAGGTGTGGATTCTCGTGGCCTTCCTCACCGGCGCGTACGTCTACATGGTCCGGGTGATCGGCCCGAAGGCGGTGCCCGAGGGAGTGCCGCCCGTGACCACCCGTCAGAAGGTGGCGTTCGCCTCGGCGATGCTGATGATGTGGTTGGCCTCCGACTGGCCGGTTCACGACATCAGCGAGGACTACCTGTACTCGGCGCACATGCTCCAGCACATGATGCTGAGCTACTTCCTCCCGCCGCTCGCACTGCTCGCCACTCCGACCTGGCTCATGCGGGTCCTGATCGGCGACGGGAAGCTCTACCGGGTGGTGTCGTGGCTCTCGCGGCCCGTCATCGCCGGCGTGGCGTTCAACGTCGTCATCATGGTGACGCACATCCCGATCATCGTCGATGCCTCGGTCGAGAACGGACCGCTCCACTACTCGCTCCACGCGGCGGTCGTGGTTCTCTCCCTCCTCATGTGGATGCCCGTGTGCGGCCCGCTCCCCGAGCTGCGGATCGGTCCGCTGGCGAAGTGCATCTACCTCTTCTTGCAGTCGGTGGTCCCCACCGTTCCGGCGGCGTGGCTCACGTTCGCCGAGGGCGCTGTGTACCCGAGCTACGACAGCGAGTTCCGGCTGTTCGGCTGGTCGCTCGCCTTCGACCAGCAGCTCGCCGGGGCGGTCATGAAGACCGGTGGCGGCATCTTCCTGTGGTCGATCGTGATCGCGATCTTCTTCACCCGATTCGCCAAGGACTACGAGAACGAACACGACTATCGGCGGCGGCCCGGTTCGATTCCCGACTCCGAGATCGTGGCGACGCGCATCGACGACGAGACGCTGACGACCGCCGATGTTGACAAGGCGTTCGCCACGTCTCGGGCGCCGGCCGAGGACTGATCCGCCGAGATCGACGTCGGCGGCACAACCGGCCGCCGGGTGGGTGCGAGGTGACCAGTAGCCTCCGCTGACGTGATCGACCAACGACTGCTGCGCAGCGATCTCGACGCCGTCAAGGCGGCGCTGGGTCGGCGTCGATCGCCCGAACTCCTCGCCGAGGTCGACGAGGCGGCGCGTCTCGACGGCGAGTTGCGCGACATCACCCAGCAGCGCGACGACATCCGCGCCCGCGTCAACGTCATCTCGAAGGAGGTCGGTCGCCTGCGCCGCGATGGCCAGGTCGGCGAGGCCGAGGAGTTGCAGGCCGAGAGCAAGGGGCTGGGAGCCGACGAGAAACAGCTCGCCGAGCGCCACGACGAGGTCGAGGGCGAGCTCCACCGCCTCCTCCTGCACATTCCGAACCTTCCTCACCCTGACGCTCCCGACGGTGCGGACGACTCCGAGAACCCCGTGGTTCGAGGTCCGCTCGGTCTCGCCGACGGCCCGCCCGACCACGTGCGAGTGCCCCACTGGGAGACCGCCGAGGAACTCGGCATCCTCGACAACGAGCGCGCCGTCAAGATCTCGGGGTCGATGTTCACGATGCAGCGGGGTGCCGGTGCCACGCTCGCCCGCGCGCTCTGCCAGTACGGGCTCGACCGCAACGCCGACGTGCACGAGGAGA
>JBCCTP010000110.1:0-11201 GCA_039198505.1 Actinomycetota bacterium
CAGCAACCCAGCGTGCGAGCGGTGGCTCCGCTTCGATTGGCCTTCGACTCGACGACGGTCACGCGGTCGGCGCGGAGCGTGCGATGCAGGACTGCGTTCAGGGCGGCGAGCACCACCGAGCGAACCGAGGTGCCGAGCCGATCGGCGAGGTCGCGGATGCCGACCTCGACCTCGCGATCGAGGCCGACGGGGACCACGTCACCGAGTCCGCGACGCGGTCCGACGACGAGTCCGTCGTCGACGAGCGTGGTGGGCCGGGAGTGGTCGACGAGCGTGCTCCAGTGTTCGACCGCCGCCGCACGATCGGATCCGCTCAGGCGCATCGACTCGATCTCGACGTGTCGGTCGAACGAGCCGAGCCGTCGGAGCGGCGGCATCGGCTCGCCACGGCGAACGGCCGCATACGCCTGTCCCAGCCAGGCGCCGAGCAGGCCGATGGTCCACAGATCGACGACGAGGTGGTGCGCCGCGATCGCGACCACCATCGAGCCGTCGGGGAGGAGGTACCCCTGGAAGCGGACGAGCGGACCGTTCTCGACGTCGAACGGAGCGCCGTGCAGCTCCCTCAGCGCGTCGTCGAGATCGTCGGCCGAGATCTCGTCACAACGCCATGCCGGGACGTCGCGGGCTGCGAGGATCCGCCGCTCCGGTCGACCGTCGACGTCGACGAACACCGATCGCAGGTCGTCGAACTCGTCGATCGCATGATGGATGACGGTGTCCGCGTGACCCGGATCGACGGGAGCGTCGAGACGGACCGCGAACGAGACGTGGAGATGAACCGAGTCGGGGTCGTGGCGAGCGTCGAACCACATCGCCTGCTGCGTCGCCGTGACGCCTCGGGTGGTCTCGGCGGTCGCCCAGCCCGACCCGGTCGTGAGGGGAGTGCTCACGTCAACCGACCACCATGCATGCGTTGTGACCGCCGAAGCCGAAGGAGTTGCTCAGTGCCGGACCGGGGCCGATCGAGCGATGATCGCGGCAGACGTCGACCAGGCCGTCGATGTCCGGATCGAGCGTGGACAGGGTCCTGACACCCGGGAGATCACCGCTCCGCGCGGTGAGGAGGGCGGCGATGCTCTCGACCGCGCCGGCGCCACCGACCAGATGACCCATGACGGCCTTGGTGGCGGTGACGGGGACCGCCGACGGGCCGAACACCTCGGCGAGAGCGGCGGCCTCGGCGGCGTCGTTGCGCGACGTCGACGTGCCGTGGGCGTTGACGTGGGCGATGTCGCCCGGTCCGATGCCCGCGTCGGCCAGCGCCGCGCGCATGCACGCAGCGGCACCGGCGCCTCCGTCGGGCGGGGCGACGATGTGGTGCGCGTCGTTGTTGGCGCCGTACCCGAAGACCGTGCCGAGCCCGGCTCCGGATCCGTCGTCGCGCTCGAGAACCACGAAGCCGGCACCCTCCCCCATCACGAACCCGTCTCGATCGGCGTCGAACGGGCGCGACGAGGAGCCCGGGTCGTCGAGACGACTCGACATCGCCTCCATCCGCAGGAACGCCGTGACCACGTGCTCGACGTGCAGCGCGTCGACTCCCCCGGCGAGCACCCGGTCGGCGCGACCCGAGCGAAGCAACCAGAGGGCCTCACCGATGGCGTCGGCACCGGAGGCACACGCCGTCGCGATCGTGAGCGCCGGGCCGGTCCAACCCAGACGGATGGCGAGATGCGCGGCGATCGAGTTCGACATGACGACCGGAATCGTGAGGGGTGAGACCGCTCGCGGACCCCGGTCGCGCCACGCCTCGCTCTGCGCCTCGTGCGACCCGGCCGCGCCGAACCCGGTTCCGACCACCACGGCGCACCGTTCGGGATCGGGTCCGTCACCCGCCGCCGCGACCGCGTCGTCGGCGGCCCAGAACGCCATGAGATGGGCGCGATCGAGGCGACGGATCTCGTGGCGTTCGAAACGATCGGCGGGCTCGAAACCCGACGCGTGACACGCCAGGTACTCCAGCTCGTACCGGGTGGTGCGTGCGACCACCGCTCGTGTCTCGGCGGCGTCGACGAGTGAGCGGGAGAACGAGTTCAGGTCACTCCCCAGCGGAGAGACCACCCCGAGGCCGCGGACGATGGCGGACGTCATCTCACGGCACCGACGTCACGACGCAGCGTCCTGCGCCGCCTTCTGCCGTTCGATGACCGCGACGGTCTCGCCGAACGTGGTGACGGACTCGAACTGCTCGCTGGCCAACGCGATCCCGTGCTGCTCCTCGAGGATCATGCCGATCTCGATGAGGTCGAGCGAGTCGATGCCGAGGGTCTCGAGGTCGGCGTCGTCGACCAGGTCGGCCGCACCGATCCCACAGACCTCCTCGACCGCCCGGACCACATCGCTTCGCATCACTCGTCTCCTGATCTCGTGTTCTCGCTCGACTCGGGCGTCTGCCCACCTCGACCGGAGCGGCGAGCGCCGCGCCGGCACCGGGGCACGCCGCCATGGTTGATGTCGGACGAACCGGAGGCCGTCTTGAGCTGCGCCCCGCCGGGCCGGGTCGCCCTCCGCACTGGCGAAATGTACCCACGACGCTCTGTGGTCGTCGTGCCGATCTCGTGACGATCTGTCCGGCGTCCCCGTCGAGGTCGCGCCTCGCGAAGTCGTCAGGACCCCGACGACGATGCCCGACGGATCCGGTCGAGCAGATCGGCGACGCGGACCGTGGTGTCGAGGTCGTGGCCCTCGCTCTCGGTCCGTCCGGCTTGCAGACACCGGTGGACCTCGTCGACCTCGTGGGTGTAGCCGTTGCCGTTCGCCGGGAGCCGCTCGACCCGCGTGGCGCCCAGCCGCCGCCGGACCTTCCGGGCGACTCCGGTCAGCTGTGACCCGCCGGGAAGCGACGCGACTCGTCCGGCGAGGCCACCCCGCTCGTTCGCGGCGACGGCGGGACCGCCGTGCCGCCGCACGATCACCCGGTCGGGCGCACAGACCGGACCCGGCAGCTCGATCGTTCCCGTCGTGCCGACGAGGAGCGCCCGACCGGGCCCCTCGGAGACGATCGACGCGCCGAGAACCGAGGTGGCGCCCGACTCGTGTCGCAGCAACGCGGTGACCCGCTCGTCGACGCCGGAGGGACCGATGCTCACGTGTGCAGCAACCGCATCGCCCGCCGACTCGACCGGTCCGGCGAACAGGTCGGCGATCGCCGCGGTGTACACGCCGAGGTCGAGCAGCGCACCGCCCCCCGTCGACGGGTCGAACCGGCGGTCTCCCTCGCGGATCGGCACGTTGACGCTGAAGTCGGCGTGCACCTCGACGAGATCGCCGATGCCACCCTCGGACACGACGGCGCGGGCCCGCCGGATCGCCGGCAGGAAGCGGGTCCACATCGCCTCCATGCAGAAGACGCCGGCGTCACGAGCGGCGCCGACCATGCGTCTCGCCTCGTCACCGTCGAGCGCGAACGGCTTCTCGCACACCACCGCGACGCCTGCCTCGAGCAGCGCGATCGTGATCTCGGCGTGGGTGTGGTGCGGGGTCGCCACGTACGCGACGTCGATGGTGTCGTCGGCCGAGAACGCCTCGAGATCGGGGTGCACCCGATCGATCCGCAGACGTGCACCGGCGCGTGCCGCCGACTCGACCGTGCGTGACGTGACCGCGACGATCTCGGCCCCGTCGACCTGTCGCAGATCGGCGACGAACCCGGCGGCCATCGGGCCACCGCCGACGATGCCCCAGCGGACGGCGGCACCGGGCGTGATCGATCGCGGCTCGGTCACGCCGACGTCCTCACCTCGGTCACGCGTCGAGCGCCCACGGCATCGGGTCGACCGGCGGCGCGTCGCTCGTCATCTCGTAGTGCGTCGTCGTGCGCAGCGCCCGGTCGAGCGCCAGCACGATCTCGGTGGTGTGGAGGCAGTAGCGGCCGGACAGCCGGGGCCGGACTCCCGCAGTGATCGACCGAGCGAGGTCGGACACGCCGCGGGCGAAGTCCATCTGCTGTGTGCCTCGGTAGTCGTATTCTGCAGGCACACCCACGTGTTTGACCGTGCGCCACGGCAGCCACTGGTGCCGCCGGTTGAGGAGGTTCACCGACCGGCGACGCTGCACCTTGGAGCCGTAGAACCAGGTGTCCTCGGTCCGCAGCTCGCCGTCGTCGCCGAAGATCCGCAGCGAGTGGTCGTGCGAGGCGATGAGGCTGCACGTGACGCGAGCGACCACGCCCGACTCGAACCTGATGATGCCGATGGAGAAGTCGGTTCCGTCGGTCGCGACGCCCGCCTTGTCGGAGATGAGGCAGTCGGCGATGCCGCTGACGGAGACCGCCGAGCCGAACATGGCCGGGAGCCACGTGACGACGTACCCGGCGTGCTCGATGACGGTCCCCAACTCGAACTCGTCGCGGTACGGCCACGGCGCACCCGCCTCGCTCGACCACCCCGAGAAGGGCATCCGGTGGACGAGACCCTCGTCCATCTCGGCGTAGACGAGCCGGACGTCGCCGACGACTCCGCGCCGGAGCGCCTTCCAGATGGTCTGCGCCGTCTCGCCGAGCAGACTGCACGGCGCCGACGAGATCTCGAGTCCGAGCTCCTCGGACAGCTCGACCAGTCGGCGCGCTTCGTCGACGTCGAGCGCCAGCGGCTTCTCGGTGTAGACGTGTTTGCCGGCGCGCAACGCCGCCTCGGAGATCTCGACGTGGCTGCGCGGGTTGGTGAGGTTGACGACGATGTCGATGTCGTCGGATGACAGCAGCTCGTCGACCGACGCGAAGGCCCGGATCCCGTGGTGGCCTGCGTACCGATCCCGGTGGGCGTCGACCGAGTCGGCGACGCCGACGAGGCGGAGTTCGGGATGGCCCGGAATCGTGCTGGCGTAGTAGTCGGCCACGAAGCCGCCGCCGACGATTCCGACGCCGACGGAGGCGGGCTCCAGCTCGACGGAGTCACGGCGGGCGGCATCGGCGGTCGGACGCTCGGGGGACGAGCTGCGTGCTGCCGCTCCGCTCGCTGCCGCCGGCGACGGTGTCTCGTCGATCCCGCTCCCGTCGACCGCGTCGCCGTCGATGCGGTGACCATCGGCGACGGCCTTCATGATCTCGACGAGCCGGTCGGTGTTCGCGGCCGTGTCGTACTGGGCGGAAACGTGTCGATGTGCCGCTCGACCGAGTCGAGAGCGCAGATCGGGATCGTCGACGAGGCGCCGGAGAGCGGCCTCGAGTGCGTCGACGTCGCCGACCGGGACCACGGATCCGGTTTCGCCGTCGACCACGATCTCGGGGATGCCGGCGACGTCGGTGGACACGGTGGCCATCGATGCGGCGCCGGCTTCGGACAACACCATCGGCAGACAGTCGCCGTAGGTCGGCAGCGCGAACACCTCGCAGTCGCGGTAGAGCGCGAGGAGCTCGGGGCTGTTGGGCGTGAGCCCTCGGTGCACGAACAGGCCCGGGCCGGGATCGGCGTCGTCGCGGGTCACGACGTGCAACTCGACGGCCGGACCGAGGCGACGGCACGCCTCGATGAGGAGGTTCCCCCCCTTCCGCTCGAGATCGCCACCGACGAACAGCACCTTCACCGGACCATCGCCGGGCTCGGGTCGGTCGACGGCGAACGAGTCGACCGACACGCCGGGTGGCACCACGCTGACCTTCGAGGACGGGACGCCGTAGTCGGCGACGAGGCTGTCCTTCGCCCAGCGGCTCCACGCCACCACGTGGTCGGCCGAGTCGAGCACGGCGCGCATGCCGGCCGCCTTGGCCTTCTCGATCGCCGCGGGTCCGACGTCGTGTTCGTAGAACGGCCCGAGTTCGTCGTACTGCGACGGCGTCGCGTCGACGGACACCACACTCGGACGGCGGCGCACCCAGTCGGCCGCCATGAGCGCCGTGGTCTGCGTGTGGAAGAAGATCGCATCGAGACGCTGCGCTTTGTCGATGGCGCGCAGTTCTCGGCGGGCGGTGACACCGGACCGGACGGTCCAGTTGGAGTTGTAGACCGGGATCTTGGCGGCGACGCCCTCGACCTCGTACCCGGGCAGCACCCAGTGCGGCCGGACGCCGTTGCGTTCGACGTGCTGGCGGAGGTTGTCGCCGTGCGTGATGTGTCCGAGCACCTGCTCGACCACGAAGGCGAACTCGTACGAGCGGCTCATCGCCGCGCCCAGGACTCGCGGAAGAAGGTACGGGACCCGCCGAGTTCCGCAGCCATCCCGCGATAGTACGCGGTGTTGTACATGCAGCTGAGGAGACCCCGCGACAGGCGGCGCGAGACCCGGTCGGCCGGCTCGACGGTTCGCTCGACGATCGCGGCGAGTCCGTTCGCCAGCAACGTCGACCGCACCGTGCCGTGGAGGAGGAGTTGCAACACCGGGTTGCGTCGCCAGAACCCTCCGACCACGAGGTCGAGCCAGTTGTCACGACCGGGCTGGCGGCCGAACACGACGTCGTTGCGGCCGTAGGCCGCCGCGATGTCGAGCCACGACGCGTACGAACGAGCGGCGTAGTGGAAGCCGCGGGCGTCCGGCTCGAAGTGGAACTCGAGGCCGAGTTCCTCGAGTCGGTACCCGAGCTCGATGTCCTCCATCCGGTGGAACGACGGATCGAACCCGCCGGCGGCGCGGAGGTGCTCGGTGTGCACCGAGGCGTTGGCGGTGTAGAACTGCCGCGCCGTCGCCGGCCACAGACCCTCGGTCATCGCGTCGTACTGCTTGCGCAGCATCGACTGCTCCCAGGCGGTCCACGGGCTGAACTCGAAGTCGGGAGGATCGAGCATGGGACCGATCACGACCACCCGGTCGCCCAGTCGCTCGTGCGTCGCCACATGGGTCGCGACCAGGTCGGCGGCGGGCACGAAGTCGTCGTCGACGAACAGCACGAGCTCGCCGCGAGCCTCGTCGATGCCTCGATTTCGTGCATGAGCGGGCCCGGCGTTCTCCTGGGTGAACCATCGCACCGAGACCGAGAACTCGGTGTCGCGCAGGTAGTCGTGTGTGCCGTCGGTGGACCCATCGGACACGACGACGACCTCGAACGACACGTCGTGCGACACGTCGGACGAACTCGTGGTCTGGGCTTCGAGTGACTCGATCACCCGGCGCAGTCGGTCGACGCGGTTGTACGTCGGGACGACGACCGTGACGTCGCTCATGACGGGTCACCGCCGGGGGAGGCCGGGGGAAGCTCGCCCATCGGGTGCGGAACCCTACTCCGACCGACGGTGTCGGTACGCGAGCACCCGGGACGAGGTGTCGTCCATCCCGAGACAGTTGACGTCGTCGGCGGCGACTCCATAACGAAACTGCTACGGTTCGGTGACGTTCGAAATCAATTCGTCACGCGGCGGTGCACTCCCCTCACGTGACGTCTCTCACCGACCGATACGCGGATGGGCGGCCGAATCGGGACTGCGACCCGACCATGCAGCCGCAGCCGTGGAGGGAGCAACGACCATGAAACCAGTTCGCGCAGGGCTCGCCAGCCTCGCCGCCGTCTCGGCGGCACTGGGCCTGCTCGCGGTGGTTCAGACCGGCGGAATCGCCAGCGGCGCCGACTCCACCATCGAGGTGCAGATCTCCGGCGTGAACGGCGTCCCCGACGACGCCGACGCTGCCGTCCTCAACGTCGCCGTCGCCCGAGCCACCGAGGTCGGCTTCGTCACCATCTGGTCGTGCGACGACGACATGCCCACGGCCTCGAGCCTCAACTACGAGCCGGGCCCCGCCGTCTCCAACTCCACGATCGTCGAGCTGTCCGACGAGGGCGCCGTCTGCATCTACCGCTCGTCCGACGCCGAGCTCATCGTCGACGTCAACGGCGTGTTCCCCGAGGGGAGCTCGTTCGACGGCAACAACCCGTACCGCCTGCTCGACACGCGCGACTCCCGGCCGATCGGCGCCGGCGAGACCATCTCGGTGCAGGTGGCGGGCGAGGGACCGATCGCCGGCAGCGCCCGCACCGCCACCCTCAACCTCACGGCCGTCCGTCCCGCCGACCGCGGGCACATCATCGCGTGGCCCTGCGATCAGGATCGCCCCACGGCGAGCATCCTCAACTACGAGGCGGGTTCGAACATCGCCAACTCGGCCGAGCTCGCGCTCGCCGCCGACGGGACGCTCTGCCTCTACGCATCCAGTCGGACCGATCTCCTCGTCGACGCGAACGGCGTCATCACGGGCGCCGGTCTCGACGGCTACGTCCCGCTCCGCGTGCTCGACACCCGGTCGGGCCAGGCGAACGGTGCGGGCGAGACCCACGTGCTCGACGTCGGCGATGCCGCGGGCATCGGCAACAACTCGTCGGTCGTGCTCAACATCGCAGCAGCGCAGGCGTCGAGCTCCGGCTTCGTCGTGGCGTGGCCCTGCGGCCAGGACATGCCCACCGCATCGATCCTCAACTATTCGGCCGGTGAGCCGATCTCGAACGCCACGGTCCTCGGACTCGGCGAGGGCGGCACGATCTGTCTGTCGACCAGTACGTCGGTCCACCTGATCGTCGACCTCAACGGCGTCATCCCCAACTCGTCGGGCGTCGACACGTTCTCCCCGACCCGCGTCCTCGACACCCGTCCCGCCGGCGGGAGCGGCGGCTCGGGCGGCGGAGGAGGCGGCGACGACTCGGGAGGAGGACCCGACGTCTCGGGCACGCAGTTCGCCGCCACGTTCGACGGCAACACCGGTCTCGACGACTTCGACTGGGGCGTGTACCACCGCGACACCGACCTCGTCGACCAGACGAGCTGGTCGGCCGACCACGACACCGACTGTGGATCACCCGACAGTCAGCGGACGATCAACCGCAACTCGTCGACGGGCTGGCGCTACCTCTGCCGCGACCACGTCATGACCTCCATCGGGGACACGTCCGGCTACTCCACCGGCTGGTTCGCGCCGACCCGCAGCTTCTCCAACGCCCGCACGGTCTCGTGGGACGTGAACGTGACCGACCTCAAGGGCCGCCAGTGGTGGGAGGTCATGGTCGTGCCGAGCAGCTTCAGCACGGGCATCGCCGACTGCCCGCAGTGTGCGGCGGCTCCGTGGATGAACGACACCGCCGGCCTGCCGACCTACCCCAACGGGTCGGTCGTCGTGGCCAACGGCCCGTTCGGCGGCGACATCCGGATCCACGTCGACGGCAACGACATGAAGGTCCAGGACCACACCCACATGTGCGACCTCGACCGCGAGGGCTGCGAATCGAAGGCGATCCGCCGGACGTTCTCGATCACCGACAACGGCGACGGTTCACTGACGATCCAGTACGGCAACGCGGCGACGTATCGGGTGCCCGGGTCGCTACCCGACCGGTTCGACGTGATCCTCAAGGACCACAACTACACCCCCAACAAGGACGGCGACCCGGTCGGGTACACCTGGCACTGGGACAACATCATCGTCCGCTGAGCCCGATTCTGAGCCTCAGCGTGGTCGCGCCACGACGGTGAGCGCACACGGGTCAAGATCTCTCGGAGAACCGGGAAGTGCGACTCGAGGGCCGGCGCGGATTCCGTAGAATCCGTCCGTGACCTCGGTGGACACCCTTCCGGACGCACCAGCGCCACTCCCACCTCCGCCGCCACCTGTGCCGTCTCGACGGCGCGGCCTGGCGGCGCTCGCACTGGTGGCGGGCGGAGCGGCGGCCGGCGTCGCCGCCGTGGCCGTACTCGGGCTCGGGTCCGACGATCCCGACGTCGAGTCGACCGACGCCGATGCGGTCGCCGTCGACGAACCGGCCGAACCGGTCGGTGACGTCGACTCCGAGCCGGTGTCCGACGACGCCGATGGCGCAGCTGCCGAGCCGATGCCCGATCCCACGCCGGCGACCGTCGCCGACGGCGACTTCGTCGCCACGTTCGACACCGCCGCGTCACTCGACGACTTCCGCCTCGGCGTGTACCACCGCAACGTCGACGTGCACGACGCGCCGAACGACGCGGGTGGCGAGTGGCTGGCCGACCACTCCGATCTCGGCGACGGTGTGTGCGGCCCGCCGACCGAGACCCGTCCCGTCTCGTTCGATCCCGCACACACCCAGCAGGAGAGGATCGACAACACGTTCTACGTGTGCGACGTCTCGGCGCTCACGGGAGCGGTCGCCGGCAACCACCTCATGACCACCATGGGTGACGTCGACGCCTACTCCGTCGTCTGGTTCTCGCCCGACGCGACGTTCGACTCCCACGACACCGTGTCGTGGGACGTCAACGTCACCGACCTCGGTGGACGTCAGTGGTGGGAGGTCGCCATCGTCCCGGCCGACTTCTCGACCGATCGTCCGACCTGCCCGCAGTGCTCACGCATCGACTGGCTCGATGCGGCCGACGGCCTCCCCGTCTACCCCGAGGGCGCCATCGTCGTGGGCAACGGCCCGTTCGGCGGCGACATCCGCATCACGACCGAAGGCGTCGACCAGGAGGTCTCGCCTCACTACTCGCTGTGCGAGCGGTCGGAGTTGATCGAACCGTGCAGCCTCAAGCCGCCACGTCTGCCCTTCTCGGTCATCGACGACGGTGAGCAGATCGTGATCGACATCGCCGGTGTCGAGACGTACACGGTGCCCGGCTCGTTCCCCGACGAGTTCGTGGTCGTCTTCAAGGACCACAACTACACGCCGGACAAGGAAGACGACGCCTGCTTGGCCCCCGGCAACTGCAGCTACACCTGGCACTGGGACAACATCATGGTGACCGCCTCCTGAGGCGGCCACCATGAGCGCCCCACCGGATCATCCGTTCAGGAAGTAGTCCTGCTCCCAGACCCGGTCGTCGAAGAAGTCGTCGAACCGACCGAGGTAGTCGTACGCGTCGGGCACGTACCAGCGGCCCGAGAACCACACCCCCATGCAGCCGCGTAGATCGCCTGCCGAGTAGGTGGCGCCTCGCTCGACGGTGTTGAGCCAGGTGAACTCGCCCTCGAAGCACGTCCGCCAGACGGCGTAGGCGTAGTCGGCGTTGTAGGCACTGGAGCGGATCGCGTTCTCGTCCTCGTACGCCTCACCGTGGTAGAGGAATCGCACCTGCAGCAGGCCGATCGACTCGGGACACTGGCTGCCACCGCGCAGAACCGGGTGGCAGGCGCTCTGATCGCCCGTGACGTCGCCTTCGGTGGTCTGGTGCCACCACGACTCGAGGGCGGTCTGCGCCCGGACGACGTCTTCGTCGATGCCCCACTTGCAGGCGGTCCACTGGAGGATCTCGTCGGTGGTGCCCGTGAAGGCGCCGTCGACACGGCGGAAGAGAGCGTGCTCGTGGTCGGCG
>JBCCTP010000111.1:0-11156 GCA_039198505.1 Actinomycetota bacterium
GCCCGGTGAGCGCCCGGTCGGCGCCCGGTCCGTCACCGGTTCGTCTTCGTACCGTCGCCACATGGACATCGCGAACACCCCTCCCGGCGCGCGTTCGACCTCCTCGGTCGCCCGATCGCGGCGTCGGATCGCCGGCGCCGCACTGCTCGCCGGATCGGCGCTGACCGTCGCTCTCGTTCCCTCGATCGCCTCCACGCAGCAGACCGAGGACGGCTCGACGATCTACGTCGACGGCCTGGAGAACGGCTTCCAGGACTGGTCGTGGGCCGAGACCGACACCGCCTGGTCCGGCACGTCGGTCTCCGGCACCTCGATCCGAGCCGACCTCGGTCCGTGGGGAGGCCTGTCGCTCGGACGACCGGCGCCGCTCGATGTGTCCGACGAGTTGGCCGTCCAGTTCTCGATCCACGGCGGTGGTGCCGACGTCGTCCTGCGGGTCCAGGCCATGGACGGCTCGTACCGGGCCGGCCCGATCGTGCCGATCACGGCGACGGGACACCGCTGGAGAACCTTCACGATCCCACTCGCCGATCTCGGCATCACCGATCGCCTCGGCGGCATCTGGTGGATGGAGGGGACCGGCACCGATCCGCGCCCGATCCACCTCGACGACGTCCGACTGGTCTCCGCGACGCCGGCTGTCACGACCATCCCGCCCACGACCATGCCGCCCACGACCATCCCGCCGACCACGGTGCCGGCGATCACGACGACCACGGTTCCGACGACGACCGTCCCACCGACGACGACCGCCACGACGGTCCCGGCCACGACCATCCCGACCACGACGACCGCTCCACCCACGACCACGGTCCCGACGACGACGATCCCGCCCACGACCACCACGGCTCCGGCCTCCACGACGCTCCCACCGGCCACCACCCCGGTCGCTCCGCCGACCGATCCGCCGGCCGCCGGGTGGTCGTTCATCGAGACGTTCGACGGCGATCCGTCGTCGCCGTCGCAGGACCTGCTGCCCGGCAGATTCGAGTACGTCGCCACCCATCGCAGCCACCCGGGGCATCACTTCTCGAAGACCTACACGCCGTTCCCGGCTGACCACGGTGAGAACTGTGAGGGGCCCGACCCGGCGGCGCCGATCCTCCCCCAGCACACCGTCGAGACCCGGCAGAACACGAACGGCACCGACCGCGACGACAGCTTCTTCATCTGCCGCAACCACATGATGTCGTCAATGGGCGATGTCGAGGGCTACTCGGTCACGGCCTTCTGGCCCCGCCAGGAGTTCGACTTCTCGAACGGCGCCACGCTCGAGTTCGACGTGAACCTCAACGACGATCACGCGGTGCGCAGCTGGTGGGAGGTCATGATCGTGCCCCGCGACGAGTTGAAGGTCGGCGCCGGCCCGGTCGACTCACCGATCAGTGAGACCTACCCGCTCGACCGCGTCGTTCTCGACTTCCGCCGCAACGTCCGCACCATCAAGGTCGGCACCGGCGAACTCGCCCCCGACGGATGGGTCGCCAAGGAGACCCAGCGCGGCCAGTGGGACTGGGCCTGGTGGCGCGACCTCCATCCCGACGACCCGGCGCTGGTCGATCGCCGCATCCGTCGCACGATGCGCGTCGAGATCGAGGACGATCGGATCGTGTGGGGCATCGAAGCCGAGGACGGGACGATGGACACCTGGTCGGTCGACGTGCCCGGCGGCCTGCCGTTCGACGAGGGCCTCGTCCTCTTCAAGACCCACGCCTACAACCCGACGAAGGACCAGAACCTCGACACGTACACGTTCCACTGGGACAACATCGCCATCGATGCGCCGCTCGCGGGTGCATACGACGTCCACGAGGCGAACGACGTCGTCTACCTCCAGCGAGACGGCGACCGCCAGGTCGGGGAGACCGAGACCGTCACGATCGACCTCGACGAGGTCGGACCGAACCCGGTGTTGTTCGGCCAGGTCCATCAGCCGAAGACCGGCCAGGTCCTGCTGAGCATCAACGGCGGCCCGAACGTGGCGGTCCACCCCTACGAGTACGAACGCGACGACTGCCTCGCCGACAACTGGAAGAGCTTCCGACTCGAACTCGATCCCACTCAGCTGCGAGCAGGCGAGAACACGTTGACGTGGACGATCGGTCCTCGTCCGGCATGCACGAGTGGTTCCTACGTGTGGGACGGCTTCTCGGTGAAGTACCTCCACATCCAGACCGACGCCGTGTGACCGCGTCGCGAGGAGTCAGTCGACGGAACCGACGCAGACGCCGTCGGGCGCAGGCACGACCGTCCGCCCGCCCGGGTCGCCGACGGGCGGTAGCGTCCAGTTCACCGGCGGTTCGGCGAGGAACGCGGGCGCGAGATCCTCGACCGACGCAGGCAGCACGCCGAACTCGAGCTGGTAGCTCTCGATCGCGGCGGACACGACGGCGTACTCGGCGCCGCACTCGACGGCGACCAGCGACGCTGCTGGCTGCTTCGGCACGAGATCGGCACAGAGACCGACGGCGCGGGGAACCACGCCGGCCGACGAATCCTCGGTCGGGGCGGTCACCTCCCAGTGCCGCGGGCGTTCGGTGAGGTACGTCGGGATCAGCGAGTCGAGGCCGTCGAGAGCACGCCCGATGTCGTCGAGTCGGGCCTCGGCCGCGGCGATCACGGCCGCCTCCTCGGCACGACAGTCGAGGACGGCATCGGCGTTCGTCAGCGTCGCGATCTCGTCGACCGTTGCGCACGGGCCGACGGGATCGACGACATCGGTGACATCGGTGGCCCCGGTGACATCGACGACATCGGTGTCGGCGTCGAGACCGACTGCCGGCTCGGTCGACGGGGAACACCATGGCGCAGGTGCGACCAGATCGACGGCGTCGGTCGGATCGACGGCGACGAAGATCGCCGAGACTCCGGCGTCGTACGTTGCGTCCGGCGCGAACGCCGCAGCCAGCGGCTCGCTTCCGTCCCCGAGTCGGTCCTCGCTCGCGGCGTCGTCACCACCGCCGCCGATCGCGCCCGACGCAAACGCGGCCGCGACGGCGAGCGCAGCCACCGCAGCGACGCCGACGCCCTGCGGCCGCCGGAGGGACCGCAGGATCGATGACGGATCGATGCGCATGATCTCTGATCGGGAGATCGGTGCGAGGACTTGACCGAAACCACACGATCGCTCCGGGTCCCGCCCGTTCGGCTCCGTTCGATCGGTTCCGTTCGGTGCACGCCGGGCTGCGGTGCGACCGAGGCACTCGGTCGGCGTGGAACGATGGACCGATGAGCGGTCGATCCCGACGTGACGACGACGAGCTCCCCCTGCGCTTCCATCCGCTCTCCAACGGCGAGTACGACCCGCTGCCGCGCAGCCCTCTCGTGACCGAGACCGTTCGGCGAACTCTCGACCTCGCGGAACGGAACGCCCGACGGCGCGGCGTGTCGCGGCGAGCGTTCCTGCAGGGGTCGGCCGGCATGGGCGCCCTCCTCGCGACGTTGAACGCGTGCTCGGCCGAGCAGCGGAGCGCGACGTCGACCGGCGCCGGTTCCACGTCGACCTCGTCGACGACCAGCAGCTCGACGACGACGACCACGACCGGGCCGGGCGGGACGTTCGAACTGCCGCCCGAGTCGACGATCGACGACGAGGTGGCGTCGACGGTCCTCGACGGCGGCGAGAACGACCTCGTCATCGACGTGCAGACCCACCTCCTCGACCTCCCGCCCGGCACCACGTCGGGATTCGGTCAGGGCTTCCCCCAGGCACAGTGCGGCGGCGACCTGTCGGAGTGCTTCGGGACCGACGCCTGGCTCGACCTCGTGCTCGGAGGCAGCGACACGACCGTGGCCGTGCTCTCGGCGATCCCGGTCGTCGCCGACCCCGATCCACTCAGCGCCGCCGTGATGGACCGGGCCCGACGTGAGGCCGAGGCCATCGGCTGCTCCGACCGCGTGCTGATCCAAGGTCACGCAGCGCCGACCGTGGGACCGCTCGACGCCGCACTCGATGCGATGAGCGCCACCGCCGCCGAGTTCGACCTCGCCGCCTGGAAGGCGTACACCCACGAGGGCGCTCCGTGGCGACTCGACGACGAGGTCGGCGCCGGGTTCCTCGAACGCGCCCGATCGCTCGGACAGTCGATCATCTGCGTGCACAAGGGTCTCGGACCGGCGGCCGCCTCGCCCGCCGACGTCGGGCCGGCCGCCGTCGCCCATCCCGACCTCACCTTCTGCATCTACCACTCGGGTTTCGAGGTGGCGGTCACAGAGGGGGCGTACCCGGGTGCCGACGCCGGCGCGTCCGAGGCGGGTGGCGTCGATCGACTCATCGCCTCGCTCGAGCGCTCGGGGGTCGGGGCCGGCGGCAACGTGTACGCCGAGCTCGGATCGACCTGGTGGAACCTCATCCAGCGCCCCGACGAGGCGGCGCACGTGCTCGGCAAGCTGCTCGGCGCCCTCGGCCCGGACAACATCCTGTGGGGCACGGACTCGATCTGGTACGGGTCACCGCAGGGCCAGATCGAAGCGTTCCGAGCGTTCCAGATCAGCCCCGAGTTCCAGGAGCGCTTCGGGTATCCGGAGCTCACCGACGAGACGAAGTCGAAGATCCTCGGCGGCACAGCGGCCGCCCTCTACGGCATCGATCCCGCGCTCGTGGCGTGCCGAGCGCCGGCCGACGAACGCCGGTCGGTCCGTGCCTCGGTCGACGCGACCGGATTGCACGGCCCGACGACCGCGGAGGAGGCTCGGCAGACATTCGCCGCCGACCACCCCTGGTTCCGCCGGTGACACCCGACGAGTACGCCCGACTCGACGCCTCCGACCTCGCCGACGCGGTGCGCGC
Organism: Actinomycetota bacterium; assembly: GCA_039198505.1. Lineage (GTDB taxonomy): Bacteria > Actinomycetota > Acidimicrobiia > Acidimicrobiales > Ilumatobacteraceae > Ilumatobacter_A. Next base: position 4,790 of record JBCCTP010000111.1, read on the forward strand.
TGGCCGCGCGACCCGCCACGAGGTGCACGAAGCAGCCCAGCGGATGCACGAGCGAACCGACGCCGTGATCCACGCGGTCGTCGAGTGGTACGACGAACCGTCGCACGCCGGTGACGCCGACGAGTCGGGTCCGTCGGGCGACGACGTCGCGTGGCCGCTCGCCGGTGTCCCGATTCTGCGGAAGGACTTCGGGTCGACCGAGGCCGGACGCCTGATCGAAATGGGGAGCCGGCTCGCCGCAGGCGTGACCGCGAACGAGACGAGTCCGTTCGTTCGGCGACTGCTCGACGCCGGGGCGCAGATCGTCGGTCGATCGGCGGTGCCCGAGTTCATCCAACACGGCACGACCGAGTCGCAGGCGTTCGGCGTCACGAGGAACCCGCTCGATCCCACCCTGTCGACGGGCGGATCGTCGGGTGGCGCGGGAGCTGCGGTCGCTGCCGGCGTCGTTCCCATGGCCCACGCGAGCGACTGCGCCGGATCGATCCGCATTCCGGCCGCGGCGTGTGGACTGGTCGGCCTCAAACCGTCTCGACGGCGCGTTCCGTGGCCCGACGGCGGATGGGGCGGCATCGCCGAGGAGTTCGTCCTCACCCGATCGCTGCGCGACGCCGCGCTCGCACTCGACGTGCTGGGCGATCCGTGGCGTCCGGACCTGGCTCCGCTCGACCGCCCGGCGCGGATCGCTCTGAACACCGAGCACTGGGCGGGCGAGACGGTCGACCCGACGGTGTCGGCCTGGACCGAGGCCGCCGCGGACCGGCTCCGTGCCGCCGGACATCGGGTCGAGGTGGTTCCGACACCGATCGACGACGAACGGCTGATGACCACGTGGGACACCTGCTTCTGGCGATGGGTGGCGCGGATCGCCGAGGAGGTGTCGGTGAACACGGGTCGACCGATCGACGGCACGACGTGCGAGCCGATCACCCTCGCCGCTGTCGACGCAGTGTCTCGGCTGACGGTCGACGACGTCACGTCCGCCGAGATCGAGGTCGGTCGGATCACCCACGACCTGCAGTCGGCGCTCGACGGGTTCGACGCGATCCTGACTCCCACCCTCGGTCGGACGTTCGTCCCGCTCGACCACGTGCACGGTGAGGTCGACACCGACGACTACCTGCGACGGAACAGCGAGCTGTTCCCGTACAGCTACCTGTTCAACGTGACCGGCTGGGCCTCGCTCGCCGTGCCGGTCCCCGGCGGCACCAGGCGTGCGAACGGTGTCGAGCTCCCCGGCAGCGTGCAGCTCTCGGGCCCACTCGGGTCGGAACGCCGACTCCTCGCCCTCGCCGCAGCACTCTGAGCGAGACACGACCCGGGCGAAACCGGACACTGTCCGCCTGCGCCCGTGCCAGAAGCGGACACTGTCCGGATCTGGCACGGGCAGAAGCGGACAGGTCAGCCGGCGGCCTCGAGGAAGGGCCGGGGGTCGTAGATGACCTGGATCCGGCGGCTGCGACCGTGGTCGAACCAGAGCCACTGGGCGAAGTCGACGGTCAGTCCCGGTGCCTCGAACAGCACCTTCGCGGCGGCGACACCATCTCCGGTCAACACATACTCGACCGTGGACGACATCTCGCCTCGTGGGGTCTGGCCGAGCGCCTCGACGTACGCGTCGGCCCCCTCGAACGACATCAGCGGATCGTGCACGACGACGTCGTCGTGCAGGAGCGATCGGGTCGTCTCGAGATCGATGGCGCCCGGAGTCGTGGCGGTCAGGTAGGCGGTGATGAGTTCCTCGTCGGTCATGGATCGATCGTCGCGGTGGTGATCGGGAGGCGCTGTTGAATCGTTGCGCTGTTCAGGCGATGGCGATCGAGCATGCGAACCGCCACTCGGACGGATCGGTGCCTGGCGCGTGATCGAACCACTTGACCGCAGGGCGGTCGACGGGCGCGTCCGGACGCTCGGCGATCCACCGGTACAGCGTGGGCCACGCGAGCGCTGCGTCGGTGAGCCCGGCGCAGTCGACCTCCACCGTTCGTGCGGCCGCCAGTCGGTGGAGGGACTCGTCGGCACGCGACGCGTCGGCGGCACTGTCGGGCGACACCACCACCCCGACGTCGTACGAGAGTCGTTCGAGCGGGGTGCTCAGTTCGTCCTCCCAGCTCAGTCCGACGACAGACGCGGATCCCCAGGCGAGGCCTCGTTCGGCCCATGAGTCGGCCATTCCACCGACGGCTGCGACGAGTCGGCCCGAGCGCCACGGATCTCGCACGCGCGTCGCCACGACCGTCGTGGCCGGCCGGGTCCGCTCGACGACCCGATCCTCGTCGAACGAGGCCGCCGTCATCGACGGATCGGCGAGGGACTCCCCCACGTCGAGGCGGTCTCGCCGGTTCCATCGGCTCGGCGCCACCTCGAACCGTTCACGGAACACGCGGGAGAACTCCGACGGCGTGGCGAAGCCGACGTCGCCTGCCACCGCGGTCAGCGGCCGATCGCAGTCGGTCCGCATGATCGCGACCGCCCGCTCCAGACGGGCTCGCCGCGTGAAGTCGCCAAGCGTCTCGCCCGTGACCGCGAGGAAGATCCGGTGGAAGTGGAACGGCGAGTACCCGGCGATCCGTGCCAGGTCCCGAAGCGAGTCGTCCTCGGCGCCCGAGCGAACGTGGTCGATCACGAGGTCGACCCGACGTCGATGCTCGACCGAGGTGGTCACAGGAGGTCAGGTGTCCGGATCTGGCACGGGCGCAGGCGGACAGTTCAGTCCCGGTACTCGACGCCAGGGAGAACGCAGAGCATCTCGTAGAGCAGGTTCGCCGCGGTCAGCGACGTGAGGCCGGTCGGGTCGTAGATCGGTGCGACCTCCACCAGGTCACCGCCGACCACGTCGAGACCACGGCACCCCCGGATGATCTCGAGCCCCTGGGGGACCGTGAGCCCACCGATCTCGGGAGTTCCCGTGCCCGGTGCGAAGGCAGGATCCAGGCCGTCGATGTCGAAGCTGATGTACACCGGTCCCCCGGCGAGCTGCTCACGGACCTCCCCCATGAGTGGCTCGAGCGAGCGATGCCAGCACTCCTCCGCCTGCACCACTCGGAACCCCTGCTCCCGCGACCAGTCGAAGTCGTCGGCGGCGTAGCCGGTGGCCCGCACGCCGATCTGGACGACCCGCTCGGCGTCGAGCAGTCCCTCTTCTTGGGCCCGGCGGAACGGTGTGCCATGGGTGATCCGTTCACCGAACATCGTGTCGTTGATGTCGGTGTGGGCGTCGACGTGGACCAGGCCGACCGGTCCGTGACGCTTGCGCACCGCACGGAGGATCGGGAGGACCACCGTGTGGTCGCCGCCCATCGTCATCGGTGCGACATCGGACGCGACGAGCGTGTCGTAGTGCGCCTCGATCCGCGCGACCGAGTCGGCGAGGTCGAACGCGTTGGTGGCGACGTCTCCGACGTCGTCGATGCGGAGCGAGTCGAACGGCGCAGCTCGGGTCGCCATGTTGTACGGACGCACGAGCACCGACTCGGACCGGATGCCACGGGGACCGAACCGTGCGCCGGGTCGGTTCGACGTGCCGAGGTCGAACGGAACCCCGACCACGGCGACGTCGAGGTCGGCGAGGTCCGTGGTTCCGGGCAGTCGCATGAACGTGGCGATGCCGCCGAATCGAGGCATCTCGTTGCCGCCGAGCGGCTGGGGAAACTCCGACTCGCTCATCGCCTCGCGACCCTACGCGCCACCACCCCGGGCGGGCATCCGAGCCTGCGGCCGTGCCCGTGTCCGTGCCCGCGTCCGTGACGTCGAGCGTCAGAGCTCGGTGTCATGATCGCGGGATGGCGACCACCACCGCAGCCGACGGCACCACCCTCGCGTACGACGATCTCGCACCGGCGGGCGACGCCGACGGGCCGGCCGTCGTGCTGGTCCACGGCATCACCGAGAACCGCCGCGGGTGGGACCCGATCGTCGACCGGCTCGGAGACTCTCGCCGGATCGTGCGACTCGACCTTCGCGGGCACGGCGAGTCGGGGATGGCCGACCGCTACGACCTCGAGTCGATGACCGGTGACGTGGTGGCGGTCTGTCTCGCGACCGGACTCGAGCGCCCGCACCTCGTCGGCCACTCGCTCGGCGGCGTCCTCGTGTCGGCGGCGGGAGCGGCGATGCCGGTGACGTCGGTGGTCAACGTCGACCAACCGCTCAAGCTCGAGGAGTTCGGCGACCAGGTCCGGTCGTTCGAACCCCAGCTGCGCGATCCGGACACGTTCCCGGTCGTGATGGGCGCCATCTTCGAGCAGATGGCCGGCATGCTCGCCGGCACCGACGAGTTCGCCCGCATCACCGAGAGTCGACGCCCGGTGCAGGAGGTGGTGCTGGGTGTCTGGGACCTGCTGATGACGTCGCCGCCCGAGGAGGTCGCTGCGTCGGTCGACGCCGCGCTCGCGGCGTACGCCGACGTGGATGTCCCCTATCTGTCGCTGTTCGGCATCGATCCGGGTGAGGGGTACGACGGCTGGCTCGCCTCGAAGATCGACGGAGCGGTCACCGAGATCTGGACCGACCACGGCCACTATCCGCACCTGGTCGCCCCCGATCGCTTCGTCGAGCGGCTCGAGGGGTTCTGGTCGAGTTGACGTGATCGTTCCGTCGAGCCCTGGGGTCGACGGAACGATCGGAGCGCGATCTTCAGGCGTCGGGCGACGAGGTGCGGGCGGCGGCCACGAGTGCCACCATCGTCGCGGCAGCGAGGAGGGCGACGATCACGAACGTGAGGCCGGGGCTGCGGGTGAAGACCGGCACCAAGGCCAGTGGGCCGATCGCATGGCCGGCGAACCGGAACGACAGGACCGACGACGTGCCACCGCCACGATTCTCGGGCACCGCCAGCGCCGCGAGGTGCTGGAGGATCACGACGCCGAACGCCACGCCGACCATCGCCACGACCATCACGGCCGTGAGCACGACGGGTGACCCGACGAGGCCGACGAGAGCGATGAGCACGCCGCAGCTCGACATCGCCATGACCGACGCCCGGACCGGCCCGACCGAGTCGAGCACCCGGCCGAGCAGCGGACTCGCGACCGCGCCGGCGGCTCCGATCACGGCCAGCGATGCTCCCGCAGCGAACGATCCGACGTCGAGCTCGTCGCGCAGGTAGAGCCCGACGAACACCGCCACGCCGAGGGGGCCGGCCGCCCCGAGGAACGCGGCGAGCCAGAGCACCGCCATCCGCCAGGTGAGAAGTGGTCGGAGTTTCGGTGCCTCGGCGCCCGGTCGGGGTGCCCCGGGCGCGGGACGGAGCGCGAGCAGCCCGGCGACCACCGCGAGGAGGACGAACGCCCAGCGCCAGTCGATGACCGCCAGCCCACCGGCGGCGAGCGGCGCGGCAGTGCTCCCCGCCGCCTGGAAGCTCGAGTAGATCCCGACCGCACCACCCGTGCGCGACGGCGGAATGATCTCGATCAACCCGGCCAGCAGCAGCGGCGTGATGAACGCGTTGCACATCCCCTGGAGCACGCGCGCTGCGAGGAAGACGCCGAGCGTGGGAGCGAACACGGCGGCGAGCGACGCGACGGCGTAGCTGATGAACGTGATGCGGGTGACCCGAGCCCGGCCGTAGCGCTCTCCGATGGTGCCCGACACCAGCATCAGTGCGGCCATCGGCAGCAGGTAACCACTGAACGACCAGTTGACGGCCGCGGTCGTGGCATCGAACTCGTCGCGCAGCTCCGGGTAGATCGCGATCACGAGGATCGTGCCGAACGGTCCGAGGAACCCGCCGATGTAGAACGGCAGCGTGGCCCACGACAGCAGCGGAGCCGAGTCGGAGATCCGCCTCGCATTCATCTCCTCCGACCGGGCGCTCACCGTCGGAGTCTCGCACGGGGCGCCGAGCGCCCTCGGGCCTGGACGAGACGGCCGGCGGGCCGCGGTGGGATCGTGACGAGATGAGCACGTCGACGTCGGCGGGACCGTCGCCCACCAACCCGGCGGTCGAGATGATCATCGAACCGCGTGATCGACCCGTCGGGTCGGGGACCGTCCGGCGGCTCCTCCCGTTCCGTCTGCGTCGCACGGTCGGTCCGTTCATCTTCTGCGACGTCATGGGCCCGGAGGAGTTCGCGCCGGGTGTGGCGATGAACGTGGACGCTCACCCTCACATCGGTCTGTCGACGCTGACCTACCTCCTGTCGGGGCGCGCCGTCCACCGCGACTCGACGGGCGCCGTGCAGACGATCGAGGCCGGTGCAGTGAACTGGATGACCGCCGGATCGGGCGTCACCCACACCGAGCGAGGGCATCCCGACGATCTCGACCGAACCTCGAACATGTTCGGCGTTCAGACCTGGGTCGCGCTCCCCGACGACGCAGAGGACCGCGCGCCGATGTTCGAACACGCGCCGGCCGACGCGGTCCC
>JBCCTP010000112.1:0-11123 GCA_039198505.1 Actinomycetota bacterium
CATCGCGCCGCCGACGGCACCACTCAGGTCAGCGCATCCGGCCGAACCGCCCTCACGAGCTGACACGAAACGTCCGCCATCCTCCTCACGTCAGCACAACCAGCCGCACGCCCACGATGCGCTGACACGAACGACCGACACCCGAAGCACTACTCACGTCAGCGGATCCGGCCGAATCGCCCTCACGAGCTGACGCGAGACGGACGAGCGGCGCGGCTCAGGTGCCGGCGAGGCGGTCGACGACCGGGGCGAACGCGTCCATGGCGGTCGAGCCGACGGTGACGTAGCTGATGCCGTACCGCTCCCGGCGTTCGACCAACCGGTCGACGATCGCGTCGAGCGTGCCGATGAGACAGTTCGGGTGGTCGAGGATCGCCTCGGGCTCCAGCCCGAACATCTGCCCGAAGCCGGCAGCGGTCTTCGCCGCTGTCGCCTCGTCGGGGGTCACCACCGTGAAGTACCCACCGATCTCGATCTCGGGCATCTCGCGTCCGACCGAGTCGGCGCCCGCCTTCACCCAGGCGACCTTGGCATCGATCTTCTCCGCCGTCGACGAGGCGACACCCTCGGCACCGATCTTGCCGGACGAGTTGTCGAAGTTGAGGCTCACGATGTCGGCCTCACGCCCGGCGATCCCGAGCACACGGCGAGCACCACCCCCGATCATGATCGGCATGGGCGTGTCGAGCACCGGGGCGCCGGTGAACCCCGACAGCCGCACGTGCTCGCCGTCGAACTCGACCGGTTCGCCCGACAGGATCTGCTTCGCCGCGCGCACCGACTCGTCGAGGCGCGACACTCGTACCCCGGCCGGATCCATCGGGATCCCGAACGCCTCGTACTCGCCGGCGAGCCACCCGGCACCGAGCCCGAACTCGACTCGGCCCCCGCTGAGCCAGTGCATGGTGGCCGCCTCCTTCACGAGGACGGCGAGCGGTCGGTAGTCGATGCAGAACACCCGGCACCCGATCTTGATCGTGTCGGTCGCCTCTGCCGCCACGGTCATCAGCGGCACCGCGGCATGGTTCTGCAGCGGGTGGTTCGTCGATTCGAGCGCCGGACCGGGACCGAGGTAGTGGTCGGCGAGGTGGAGGGCCGAGTACCCCAGGGCTTCGGCCTGCCGCGCTCCCTCTCGCCACTCGTCGGGTGACTCGGCGTTGTAGGACTGGACGGCGAAGCGGAAGGGGCGCGTCATGGCGCCAGCATGACGGTCAGCGGACGGTGGCCCCGAGCTGGAACGACACCACCGCCCGTGCGAACAGGTTGGACTCGACGTCGGGCTCGGTCAGGGCTCGGAGGTCGGTGACGCGGGACGCGAGCTGACCGAACATCGATGCCAGCGACGACCGGGCGACGTGCGTGCCGATGCAGAGATGTGTCCCGAACCCGAACGCCACGTGCTGGTTGGGTGATCGACGGATGTCGAACGAGAACGGGTCGTCGAACACGTCCTCGTCCCGGTTGGCCGACGGGTAGAGCATGATCACCCGGTCGCCCCGCTCGACCGGCTGGTCACCGATCATGTCGTCGGCGACGGCCCGCCGGAACATGTTGTTGAGCGGTGTCACCCAGCGCAGCACCTCCTCGACGGCGCCCGGCACGAGCTCGGGGTCGGCGGCGATCGCCTCCCACTGCTCCGGATGCTGCGTGAAGGCGTGCAGTCCGTGCGCGATCGCCGTCCGTGTCGTCTCGGCGCCGCCGGAGATGAACAGGCCGACCTCGTGGGCGATCGACTCGGGCGGGAGCGGCTCGCCGTCGATCCGTGCGTGGAGCCACGTCGAGATGAGGTCGTCGGCCGGTTCGGCCAGCTTGTCCTTCGCGATCTCGCCCAGCGCCGCGACGAACTCCATGTTGGCCGTCACGAAGTCGCGGAACGCCGCGCCGCTCCGATCGCGCATGTCGGTCCGCATCAGCCCCTCGGACCAGCGCTTGAGGTCGTGCCACCGGTCCTCCGGGTACCCGAGGAGTCGCGCCGTCGTACGAGCGGGGAGCTGTCCGGCCAGCGCCTCGATGACCTCGAACTCGACGTCGTCTCCCGGCCCGGGCCCGTCGAGCACCTCGTCGATGAGCTCGGTCACGAGATCGGCGACCTCGGCATGGCGCGACTCGACCGATCGCTTCGTGAACGTGCCCTGCACCAGCATGCGCTGCTGGCGGTGACGCGGATCGTCCTGGGCGATCATGTTCGACTCGTTGGACGACCAGATCGCCCGGTACCCCTGCCCCGACACGAAGACGGTCGAACGCCGCTCGACGTCGAGCAGATCGGCGTGGCGGGTGACGCCCCACAGGCCGTTCCGACGGTCGTGGTAGACGGGCTCGTTGGCGCGCATCCACTCCCACACATCGTGCGGGTTGCGGCGGTAGAGCTCGGGATCGAGGAGATCGACGACGAGGCGATCGTCCTCCCAGCGGGCGTGGTCGACCGGCGCGTTCGACTCGAGGAGGGTCATCACCTCATCGTGGCATCGCGTCAGCGGCCGTGGAACGTCGGACGGCGCTTCTCGACGAACGCGTCGACCGCCTCGGCGTGATCCTTGGACACGAAGCAGCCGATCTCGAGTGCAGTCGACAGATCGAAGCTCGTGATGAGCGCCTGCTTCAGCTGTGCGTTGACGGCGATCTTGGTGCCCTGCACGGCGAGCGGCGGTCGCTTCGCCAACCGTGACGCCCATGCGTGAGCTCGAGCCCCGACGTCGTCGGCCGGGCACACGTCGGATGCGACACCCCACCGGAGAGCCGTGTCTGCGTCGAGCGCCTCACCCAGCAGGAGGTGTCGCTTGGCGGCGAGCGGCCCGAGGAGCAGCGGCCAGATCGCAGCGCCGCCGTCGCCTGCGACGAGCCCCACATCGACATGCGGGTCGATGATCGTGGCCGAGTCGGCCATGACGATCACGTCGCACAGCAGCGCGATCGACGCACCGAGACCGACGGCCGGTCCGTTGAGTCCGCACACGATGGGCGGCTCGACGTCGAGGAGGTCCCACACGATCTGCTTCGCCTCGCGCCGGAGCGCGTGGAGTCGCTCCGGAGTGCGGAGCTTCGGGAACCACGACATGTCGCCGCCCGCCGAGAAGGCGCGACCCGAACCGGTGAGAACGATCGAGCGCACGCCCTCGACCCGCCGCAGATCGGCGAACAACCGGGCGAGGTCGGCGTGCAACGTCTCGTCGACGGCGTTCATGGAGGACGCCGGGTGGTCGATCGTGACCGTGAGGACGCCTGGCGCCTCGGAGTCAGGACCGGACGGTCCCTCCACACGGATCGTCTCGTACGGACCGATGGTCATCGAGACCGTCCCGGTCGGATCCCAACATCTCTCACAGCGTTCTCACAGCCAGCTCTCACGCCATTCTCACCCGATTCTCAACCACCACGAGGACCATCGTCGCATGGCGGAACCGATCGATCCCACACGCGTGGCCTGGCTGGCCCGGCGGGCCGGTTTCGGACTCCGCCCGTCCGAGCTGCCGGCGAAGTCCGTCGACGGTGACGAGGCGATCGACGCGCTGATGGCCGAGTCGGCGACCGACCCTCCCGATCCGTGGGACGGACTCGCACTCGACCCCCAGGCGGGTGGCCGGGCCGAGGCGGTCCGGGCATGGGTGCTCCACCTCCTCGACTCGACGACGCCCTACCTCGATCGGCGGACGCTGATGCTGCACGGTTGGATCGTCAACGGGGTCGACAAGGTGCCGCCCGGTCCGATGGTCGACCAGATCCGACTGTTCATGAGCGCGGGTGGCGGGTCGTACCCCGAGCTGCTCCGGCGGGTCACGACCGATGCGTCGATGCTCGTATACCTCGACGGCACCACGTCGACCGGGACCGAGCCGAACGAGAACTACGCCCGCGAGCTGCTCGAACTGTTCGCACTCGGCGTCGGCGAGGCGCCCGACGGCTCGCAACAGCCGTACGACGAGGACGACGTCCTCGCCGCCTCGCGAGCGCTCACCGGATGGGTGGTGCGGCGCGACAACGGCGAGGTCGCGTTCGTCACCCGCCGCCACGACGCCACGCCGCAGTCGCTGCTCGGCGTGGAGGGTGTCGGCGACGTCGACTCGGTGATCGATGCCGTCACCGCTCACGCCGAACACCCCCGGTTCGTCGCCCGTCGGATCACCTCGGAGTACGTCGGCGACGCGGCCGACCCACAGCTGGCCGAGGTCGTCGACGATCTCGTCGAGGTGTACGACTCCGCCGATCGGCGACTCGACGCCGTGATCGGCGCGGCGCTCCGGCACGCACTCGACGGCCGGAACCTCCCACTCGTGACCGCGCCGGTGCCGTGGTACGCAGGCGTCGCACGAGCGCTCGATCTCGACGGTCGCCGGGCGCTGTCCGCCACGCGGAGCTGGATCCGAGCGCTCGGCCAGGTCCCGCTGTTCCCGCCCAACGTGGCCGGGTGGCCGACGGGAGCCGGATGGCTGACCACCGACTCGCTGATCGCCCGCACCAACGTCGCCGACCTCCTCGTCGGCGCCTCCGCCCCCGACGGATCGCTCCGCGTCGCTGCCGACGACGGTGACCTCGATGCGATCGCCTCCCTTCTCGGGATCCCCGACGGATTCGGTTCGACGACCTCCGCCGCCATCCGGAGTGCGTCGTCACCGACCGCCGGACTGACCCTGGCCCTCGTCTCACCGGAGTACCTCGTCTCATGAGCGATCGCACCCAGCCACTGACGTCACGGCTCCACCTCCCCGCTCGTCATCTCAGCCGGCGACGCTTCCTCGCACTGGCAGGCGGCCTCGTCGCCGCCGGGTGCAGCAGCGACGGCGCCGGCATCGTCTCGCCGGCCGGATCGACGACGACCACCGCGTCATCGCCCACCACGACCGGACCCACCACGACGGCGACCGCGCCCGGCACGGTCACGTCGGTGAACGTGCCCGACGAGGTCACCGACGGGCGTGTGCTCGTCGTGGTCCGACTCGACGGAGGCAACGACGCTGCGAACACGCTCGTCCCCGACCTCGGCTCGTACCGTGACCTGCGACCGAGCATCGCCCTCCCCGACGACGTCCTCCTCGACCACACAGCGCTGCCGGGCCACGCGTTGCACCCCTCACTGGCGCCCCTGGTTCCGCTGCTCGGCTCGGACGAACTCACCGTCGTGGCCGGTGTCGGATTCCCGGACCCCGACCGATCGCACTTCACGTCGATCGATCGGTGGGACCGCGCCGACCTGATGGACGAGACGATCGGCTGGCTGGGCCGCTGGCTCGACACACTGGACGCCGATCTCCCATCGCTCGGGGCCCTCGCCCTCGGCGACGCCGGCCTCGGGATGGCCGGCGGATCCCGGCAGCCAACGGTGATCCAGGACGTCGACGCGTTCGCCTACCCGTCCGGTGTGAGCAACGCCGATGTCCGGGCGCTCGCCGACGGCACCACCGGAGACCCGCTGCGCGACGCCGCCCGCTCCGCGTTCCTCGCGTCGGTCGGTGCAGTCGAGGAGTTCGACGAGATCGCCGATGCCGTGCGCGCCGCCGAGTCGGCGGACGCCGACGGCGAGTTCGCACCGTCGTCGGGCCCGTTCGCCAACGGCCTCGCGGTCGCGGCCGAGCTGATCCGATCAGACGTCGGCACCACGGTCGTGAGCGTGTCGGGATCGGGTTTCGACACGCACGCCGGTCAACTCGACCTCCACGCGGCGCTGCTCGACGACCTGGCGACGGGCATCTCCGAGTTCTGGTCGACGCTGCGCCAGTCGGGTCACGCCGACCGGGTGCTCCTGATGACGACCAGCGAATTCGGCCGCCGTGCGTTCGAGAACGGCAGCGCCGGGACCGACCACGGGGCCGGCGGATGCTCGTTCCTCGTCGGCGGGTCGGTCACCGGCGGACTCCACGGCACGATCGACACCGACGACCTCGTCGACGGCGACCTCCGACCCACGTTCGACCCCCGTGAGATGTTCACCGCCTGCCTCGACTGGCTGGGTGCCGACGCCGAACGCGTCCTCGGCGCCCGCCACGACCACCCCTTCCTGGCCTGAGCGCGAGGCCGGTCGCTCAGAACATCGACGTGTCGGCGTCGCGGCCGAAGATGAGCGCACCGATCTTCTCGAGGAGCTTGGGCGCCGTCTGGATGTGCTGCGTGACGACGTGGGCGTCGCGCAGGCACCGACCGAGCACGCTCGTGTCGTACACCGCGGTGCCGCCGGCGAGCGTGTAGGCCGTGTCGGCCACGTCGGCCGCCGCCGTGGCTGCGTGCACGGCGGCGAGCCTGATCGCCGTGCGTCGCTCGAGTGACACCGACGACCCGGTCTCGACCGCCTCCCACGCGCGGCTCACCTCGTCGAGCAGGAACGCCCGCGCCGACCGCAACGAGCCCTCGGCACGCGCGATCTCGATGCGGGTGAACGAGTTGTCGGCGAGCGCCGACCGGGAGAACTGAGGAGTCTTCGCTGCCGCCAGCTCGATCAGCTCGTCAAGTGCGTGGCGTGCGACGCCGAGACCGACCGCCGCCACCGACGCTGCGAGCAGCGCGAAGTTCGGGAAGTGCGCCAGCGCACAGTCGACGACGGGCTCGGAGACACCCGGCCGCATCGTGCGGTGGTCGGGCGCGAACGCTTCGTCGACGGAGAAGTCGAGGGATCCCGAGCCGCGCATCCCCCCGGTGTGCCAGGTGTCGTGGAAGACGACGGCGTCGGACGGGAACCAACACAGCCGGAACGACTGGTCGTCGCAGGCGGCGCCGCCGAGGATCCACTCGCAGTGCTGGGTTCCGCTCCCCCACGCCCACCGTCCCGACACGTGGACGCCGGCGAGACCGTCGACCGTGGCGACCGTGCCCGTTCCGTTGGGGGCGAACACGCCACCCGTGACGACCGACGGGTCGCCGTAGATCTCACGCGCGCCCTCGGCGGGGAGGAAGGCCGACATCGACGACGTCGTCGACGCGATCATCGAACACCACCCCGCCGCGCCGTCGGCTGCGGCCAGGGCCATGATCGCTCGCAGCAGGTCGGGCGCCGGTGCCTCGGGGCCGCCGTACACCTGCGGGACGCACATCCGCATCAGATCGCGCGAGGCGAGCGCCTCGACCGTGCTCCCGGGGAGGCGGCGAAGCCGATCGGCCTCGTCGGCATTGGCCTCGACGAATTCGGCCACCTCGGCGGCGGCATCGACCACGGACGTCACCATCCGGCCGATGGTAGAGGATCGCCCGGCAGCGACCCTCGGCGATGCGCGATCACCCGGAGCCGGACCGGCGTCGGGTCGTCGGCCGCACCGACCGTCCCGGGTCGGGAAGGTGGTCGACGGCGTCGCTACCGTGCAGGCGGTGACCAACACGACCACTGCGACCACCGGACCGACCGGGACCGGATGGAACCTCGCCGACGTGTGGGAGGCCATCGCCGAGCAGATCCCCGACGCCCTCGCGCAGCAGCAGGGCGACCGGACGATCACGTGGGGCGAGCTCGACCGACGGGCCGATGCGATCGCACACCGCCTCCTCGCAGCGCCCGGCGCCGCCGAGCAGGACAAGGTCGCCCAGTACCTCGCGAACTCGCCCGAGTACCTCGAGTCGATCTTCGCTGCGTTCAAAGCGGGGATGGCGGTCGTCAACACGAACTACCGCTACACACCCGACGAGATCGAGTACCTCTGGGACAACGCCGATGTCACGTCGGTCGTGTTCCACGGCTCGTTCGTCGAGCAGTGCGCCGCGGTCCGCGAGCGGCTCCCCCGCATCACCACCTGGCTGTGGGTCGACGACGGCGCCGACCCGTGCCCCGACTGGGCCGAGTCCTACGAGGACATCGCGACCGGCACGACCGACCGGGCGATCGGGCCGTGGGGCCGCTCACCCGACCACCTGCTGCTGCTCTACACGGGGGGCACGACCGGCATGCCCAAGGGCGTCATGTGGCGCCAGGACGACCTGTTCGCCATCCTCGACGCCAACAACAAGAAGCGGCTCTCGGCGACGCAAGACCTCGAGGCGGCGCAGGGTCGACTCACCGGACCGGGCCCGCGCAACATGCCCGCCGCACCGCTCATGCACGGCACCGGGCTGTTCAACGCGATCAGCAACATGATCGTGGGGGGCTCGATCACGTCGATGGAGGGCCGGTCGTTCACGCCTGACGAGTTCCTCGACTCGGTCGAGAGGTACGGCATCAACTCGACGTCGATCGTGGGCGATGCGTTCGCCAAGCCCATCCTGCGAGCGCTCGACGCCGAGCCCGACCGCTGGGACATCTCGTCGCTCCGCGTCGTGGTGTCGTCCGGGGTCATGTGGTCGAAGCAGGTCAAGGACGGACTGCTCCGCCACAACCCTCGCTTGATCCTGGTCGACGCCCTCGGCTCGTCCGAGGCGATCGGGATGGCGACCAACACCACGACGGCCGGGTCCGCCGACGAGACCGCCAAGTTCGAACTCGGCGAGAACACGCGAGTGGTCACCGACGACGGGCGCGACGTCGTGCCCGGGTCGGGCGAGTTGGGCCGAGTCGCCCTTCGCGGACGCACCCCGATCGGGTACTACAAGGACGAGAAGAAGTCGGCGTCGACATTCCTCTCGATCGACGGCGACCGGTACTCGATCCCCGGCGACTACGCCACGGTCGAGGCCGACGGAACGATCTCGCTCAAGGGCCGCGGCAGCCAGTGCATCAACACGGGCGGAGAGAAGGTGTACCCGGAGGAGGTCGAGGAGGTGCTCAAGTTGCACCCCGACGTCGCCGACGCCGCCGTGGTCGGTCTCCCCGACGAGAAGTGGGGTGAGGCGATCAACGCCCTCGTCGAGCTGCACGCCGGCGCCGAACTCGACGCCGAGGCACTCGTGAGCCACGTCAAGCAGACGCTCGCCGGATACAAGGCACCCAAGAAGATCTTCGAGATCGACACCATCGGACGAGCCCCCAACGGCAAGCTCGACTACAAGGGTCTCAAGGCCACCGCCGCCGAACGCGCCGGCGTCGGCTGAGTTTCCCTCGTCGTGGCCATGACCCCCGCCGAGTTCCGCTGGACCGACTACGACGCAGTGCTCTTCGATCTCGACGGCGTCATCACACCCACCGCCGAGATCCACGAGCGGGCGTGGGGCGAGTTGTTCGCCGACTTCGACTACACCGAGCGGGACTACCTCGAGCACATCGACGGTCGACCGCGGTACGACGGCGTCCGCACGTTCCTCGCGAGCCGGGGCATCGAGCTGCCCGACGGTTCTCCCGACGATCCACCGGGAGACGACACCGTCGCCGCCATGGGCAACCGGAAGAACCTGCTGTTCAACGACGTGCTCGAACGCGACGGCATGGCCGCGTATCCCGGCTCGCAGGCCACGCTCGACCTGCTCGCCGAGGCGGGTGTCGACGCCGCGATCGTGTCGTCGTCGAAGAACGCCGTCTCGGTGCTCCGAGCGGCGGGACTCGACGACCGATTCGACGTCGTCGTCGACGGCGTCGTGGCGGCAGACGAAGGGCTTGCAGGGAAGCCGGCTCCCGACGGCTACCTGCTCGGAGCCCGACGGCTCGGCGCCGCTCCCGACCGCACGGTCGTCGTCGAAGACGCCACGTCGGGTGTCGCCGCAGGCGCAGCGGGCGGTTTCGCCGTGGTGATCGGCGTCGACCGGGGCGCCGGCCACCAGGTCCTCCTCGACCACGGCGCCACGTTCGTGGTCGACGACCTCGCCGAACTCCTGCCCTGACCGGCCACCCTGGTTGGCACGAGGGCGGGCTTGCCGCGCCGCGAGCGAAACGTGGTGGACTGTCCGACCGTGGCGAGCAACCACCTCCCCCCTCCCGACGGACTCGAGCTGCACCGCTTCCCGGTCGACCCGTGGCGACTGATCGAGGCGAGCTACGACTCCCGCGACCTCGCGCGCACCGAGACCCTGTTCGCCCTCGGCAACGGCTATCTGGGGATGCGGGCGAACCCGGAGGAGGGACGCGAAGCCCACGGACACGGCACGTACGTCAACGGGTTCCACGAGACGTGGCGGATCAGCCACGCCGAGAACGCGTTCGGCTTCGCCGAGGTCGGCCAGACGATCGTCAACGTGCCCGACACGAAGCTCCTCAAGCTGTACGTCGACGACGAGCCGCTCATCCTCGCCAACGCTGACGTCGACGAGTACGAGCGCGTGCTCGACATGCGGTCGGGCATCGTGTCGCGGCACCTGGTCTGGCGGACGCCGGGCGGGAAGCGGGTCCGCGTCCGCTCGACCCGTCTGATCTCGATGAGCGACCGACACCTGGCCGCCATGACCCTCGAGGTCACGATGCTCGACGACAGCGCCCCCGTGACCGTGTCGTCGCAGATCCTCAACCGCCAGGACGGCGGCGACGAGTACCACGTGCGCGACGCGGCGCTCGGCGAAGGGCGCGACCCGCGCAAGGCCGACGAGGGCGACTTCGACCCCCGCAAGAGCAGCCGATTCCAGGGCCGGGTCCTCCAACCGAGCCTGCGGCGCGAGGAGCACGACCATCTGATCCTCGGCTACACGTGCACGAACAGCCGGATGACGATGGCGGTCGGCATCCACCACGACGTCGAGTGCGAGGCGCAGGTCGGATTCGACAACAGCCTCGACAGCGACCAGGCGAAGGCGGTGATCCACGCCAAGCTCGAACCCGGCGAGCCACTGCGGATCACCAAGTACGCGTCGTATCACACGTCGACGGGCGTTCCGTGTCCCGAGTTGGCCGACCGGGTGACCCGCACCCTCGATCGGGCTCGGGCCGAGGGGATCGAGCACATCGCCGCGTCGAGTCACCGCGCCCTCGACCGGTTCTGGGAGTCGAGCGACATCGAGATCGACGGAGACGCGTCGGCCCAGCAGGCGATCCGGTGGAATCTGTTCCAGCTGGCGCAGGCCACGCTCGCGACCCAGGAGCAAGGGATCGCCGCGAAGGGCGTGAGCGGCGGCGGGTACGACGGCCACTACTTCTGGGACACCGAGATCTACGTGCTGCCGTTCCTGGCGTACACGAACCAGATGGCGGCCCGCAAGCTCATCCGGTTCCGGTGGAAGCTGCTCGACGCCGCTCGCGAACGCGCGTCACAGATGGCCGAGCGAGGTGCGCTGTTCCCGTGGCGCACCATCAACGGGGAGGAGGCGTCGGCGTACTACGCCGCCGGCACGGCGCAGTACCACATCAATGCCGC
>JBCCTP010000113.1:0-11114 GCA_039198505.1 Actinomycetota bacterium
CGAGGACTCAATCGAGGCAGCCGCGTTGGCACCCGAGAAGGTGCCGGCTGCGAGCGCCACGGACACGGTGCCGGAGCCACCAGCGACGGTGACGTCGATGGTGTCAGCCGCGGCGAACGTGAAGTCACCGTCAGCGTCGAACGAGGACAGCGTTCCCGCCGTCGTGCCGTACGAGCCGTCCAGCAGGTTCTGACCACCGAAGGCGGTCTTGTCGCTGATGCGGTTCACCTCAGCGGTGAGCGCGTCGATCTCCGCCTGAGCTGCGTTGCGGGCCTCGGTGTCGTTCGACCCCGAGTTCGCGGCCTGAACGGCCAGGTCCCGCATACGGCCGAGGATGTTGTGCACCTCGGAGAGAGCACCCTCAGCGGTCTGGACGACGGAGATGCCGTCCTGAGCGTTGCGGGTGGCCTGACGCAGGCCGCCGATCTGCGAGCGCAGGTTCTGGCTGATGACCAGGCCCGACGCGTCGTCGGCAGCACGGTTGATCCGGAAGCCCGAGGAGAGCTTCTCGAGCGACTTGCCGAGCGACATGTTGTTCGTCGACAGGTTGCGGTAGGCGTTGATCGCCTGGGTGTTCTGGTTGATACGCATTGTGTCCTTACCTCCGTGTAAGGGTCGTGTGCTTGAACGGTCCCAATCCGTTGGGACCACCAGCGGGTGTGAACCAGCCAGCCACGTGGACAGTGCGGACCCGCGGCGCCGGTGCCAGGAGGTGACCTGGATTTCTTCCCCTTTTCCGTCGGCGCGCGTCACAAACGACTCAAGTCGGAGGGCCGATTCGCCGAACCACTCTGCGTCACACCACATCGGGTGACGAGGAGAAGGAGATCGCCAGATGGCAATCACGACGACGTTGGCCGAGCGGGCCGAGACGAAGGAAGCGGCGGCGACCGACGCCGCAGCCACCGCGTCTCAGCGTCACGTCGACACCAGGCACCTCACGTCCAGCCCGTCGGGCTCGGCCACCGGCGGGGAGCCCGATCAGGGCACCACGCACCGTGATGTGAACGCACGCCTCTTCAGCGAGCGTCAGGAGCTGCGCGACCGCATCGCACGTCTCGAGCGGATCGCCGCCACGGGTGGCGACGGCACGACCAGCGACGCGACCACCCGGTCCCGCCTGCGTCGGCTGCAGCGGCGTCTCGACGAGCTCACCGACGAGATCGTCTCCTCGAACCTCGGTCTGGTCCGTTCGTACACCCGCCGCTTCGGAGGTGCCGCCAACGCGGACGCCCGCGCCGAGTTCGAGGCGGCCGGTCTGCTCGGCCTGATGCGGGCCGTCGATTCGTACGAGCCCGACCGTGGACCCTTCGGCCAGTGGGCGTTCAAGCCGATCCAGCGCGAGGTCCTGCGGGCCGTGCGCGATCGCGACCATCCGAACCTCAACCACGGCGACTTCGAGAAGCGACCGCTGATCCTGCGCACGCAGCGCCAGCTCCGGTCGATCGACGACTCGTACGAGCCGTCCTACGAGGAGATCGCCGCTGCGGCCGACGTGACCGTCGCCCAGGTCAAGCGGGTCCTCGATCCGCCCCGTCTCGATTCGATCTCGGACACCCCGAACGGCGCCGCCCACTCGGACGACGACCTCGAGGGCGACCACGAGATCACCAGCGACGGGCCCCGTCCCGACGAGGCGGTCATCTCCGGCATGACGCTCGCCGGCCTCCAGGAGTTCGCCCTGCGGGCGCTCGACTCCCGGGAGCTGTTCGTCGTCGTCCGCCGGTTCGGTCTCGACGGTGAGCCGATCGACAAGCTGAACGAGATCGGCGACCTGCTCGGGCTGTCCCGGGAAGCGATCCGGCAGATCGAGGGCAAGGCGCTCGCCAAGCTCCAGCACCCGATGGTCGTCTCGAAGATCGGCCGTCCCGCTCCCGTCGCCTGACGAGGCAGCGATGGACCCGGTCGGTCTCGACACCGTTCGTTCCCGCATCGCCGCGCTGGGCGCGTCGACGGACTCCGCCGCGACCGCGCAGCGCTCGCTCGGATCGACCGCGGAGTTCGACGCCTTCGGCGAGGCCTACCAGGCTGCGCTCGCCCGCCGTGACGGCGGCGCCCCGATCCCCCCGGCCAACGGAGCGGGCTCGGCAACGGCTGCCGGCACCACCCCGGGAACGCCCTTCACCGGCTCCGCCGGTTCGACTGGTGCGGCCGGCTCCATGGCGTCGTTCGGCCCTACGTTCGCGGGCTCGACCGTGGGCGCCACGGGCGGTTCGGCCGGGTTCCCGACCACGTCGCGGCTCGATCCCGGCCGCGTGATCGCCACCCCCACCGGAACCCGCTACCCGACCGGCACCGGCTCGGCGTACGGCTCCGGTGGCACCGTGCTCGTCGGCACGATGTCGTCGGGCGTCCCCGGCCTCCCCGGAGTCGACGATGCTCGGCTTCTCGCCGCCATCGAAGGACGCGCGGCGGCGCCCGGCGCACGATCGGTCGGCGGCTACGGCCGACTCGAGCCGCCTGCAGTGCTCAAGGCGATCGGCAACGGCCGACTCCCGCCGAGCACGTTGACACCGCTCACGAACCAGAGCTACCACGAGTTGTACGCCCCGGCGGCGGCTGCGTGGGACAACCTCGTCGCCACGGCTGCTGCGGACGGCATCGAGATCCGGATCACCGACTCGTACCGCGACTACGACGAGCAGGTCGACCTGGTGCGCCGCAAGGGCCTGTACTCCGAGGGTGGCCTCGGCGCTCGGCCCGGCACGTCGAACCACGGCTGGGGTCTCGCCGTCGACGCCGACGTCACCGACCGGGCCACCTACGAGTGGTTGTCGACGCACGGCCCCCGCTTCGGCTGGGTCGAGTCGGTGCCCCGGGAACCCTGGCACTGGGAATTCCGCCCCGGCCAGGTCTGACGACGACCGTTCGGGTCAGGAACTCACCGTCGTCGCCGATGGCCTCAGAGCGCGGCGTTGAGGGCCGTGTGGCGCTCGTCGCCGAGGTGGACCCGAGCGAGGCGGCCCGACGCACGGACGGCGTCGCACGCCGACTGCAGTCCGGCGAGCAGCTCGGCCCACACAAGGATCTCGGGAACGCGACGGACCCGCCAGGCGGTCGCCTCGGGCGCCACGGCGCACATCGCGTCGGTCGCCTCGGTGTCGAGCAGGTGCTCGTTCCCGCAGGCGTCGACGACGACGGCTCCGTCGATCCCCAGCTCGAAGCTGCGGACGTCGATGATCGGCGTGCGGTCGTCGGCGTACAGGACGCTCAGACGGCCCGAGACGAAACGCACGGTCGCGGTCCCGCGTCGCGCGAGTTCGAGACGTTGTCCAGCGCCGGTCCACGACCGCAGCAGTCCGGTCCGCTGGACGGTGGGTGAGGTCTCGACCAGTCCGACGCCGGTCGCCCCGGACGTACGAACACGGTCGGCGAACGAGCGGGCGGTGCCGTGAAGGGCGGTCAGCTCGACGAGGTCGAGCGAACACCCGTCGAACGATCCCTCGGCCATCACGAGCTGTTGCAGCGAGGCAGCGACGGTGCCGGGGACGTCGATGTCGTGACGACGGAGAGCCTCCGGGAGCTCGCGGAGCATCCGGATGGAACCGAGCGTGTGCGACGACTCCCAGGACGACCGCCACTCGAGGTACGACTCGAGACGACGGATCGACAGGCGACGGAAGGTCCAGTCACCGTCGAAGGTCCGAACGATCGACTCGGCCAGATCGGACGGCGCCTCGCTCGGCACCGTGTGATCGGTGACCGTGAGGCGCACGATCGGGGACGGCAGCGGCTCGGGATCGAGATCGCGGGTCCGGCCGTCGAGGCGCCGGAACTCGAGCATCCGCTCGAGTTCGGTCAGCACGACTCCCCCTCGATGAGGTCGAGGGCTTCGGTCACGGTGAGCTTGCGCCGCTTGGTCGGCGACAGTCCACCGAAGTAGCCGCCGACGATGTCTCGCTCGTAGGCGTGCATCAGGCAGTCGCGGCGGACCTCACATCCGGAGCACAGCGCCTTCGCCTCGGGGGACAGCGACTTGCCGGCATCGACGAAGAAGAGGTCGAGCCGGTCGACATCGAGCGACGCGCAGGCGGCTCGGTCGAGCCACGGCATCTCGGGCGCTTGCTCGATGATGGTGGCGAGGTCGGTGGTGGTGGACATGGCGGTGTCTCTCCGTTCTGTCCGGCGGGCGCCGGCTGATGCGGTGGACTGTCCGGAGTTCCGCCACTCCTGCACGAAGGATGGAGATGATTTCCTCTCCGAGTACTGCATCGGCAGCCGCTCTGGGCGCCTTGAGCGAAATCACGGAGGTGGTGTCGTTACCTTCGTCACAGGACCGACCGCAGTTAGGACGACGGCGTCGATCGGTCGCCGGAACGGCTCAGCTGGCGGCGCTGAATGCGTACGAACGACCGGACGACCGCTGCCACGCGGCGGTGGTCGTCCGGGCGAACACGACCCAGGTGGTCCGGGCACCGTTGCGATGATCGGTGGTGAGATGCGAGCTGACGTGGCGCAGGATGCCCATACCCCGGCCCCCTGCGTCACCTCGTCGGCCGAGTGGATGGGGCCGAGAGCGGCCGGGTCGGTCGCCGTGGTGGACCTTCAGCTCGATCCGGTCGTCGAAGACGACGGCATGGACGTCGACCGAATCGGCGCCGCCGTGCGTGAGGCCGTTCGTCACGAGCTCGCTGGCGGCGAGTTGTACATCGGCGGCCACCTCGCTGCGGACGGACGCATCGTCGAGGCAGCTGCCGAGCACATCGCGGAACGCGGCGAGGTCGTGCACTCCTCGCACGACCACGCTCACCGCACTTCTCATGCTCATGTTCTCGGCACGTCCTGAGGGATTCTTGAGGAAGTGACGCCCGGTCGCGCGCACGTTCGCCCCGACATGGAACGCAGAACGTAGGCGATCGGGCGCTCCGCGTCACGCATCCAGCTCGACGGGCTCGGTCCGGGTGCGTCCGTGCCACAGTGGCCACCGTGAGCGACGCCATCCGCCGGATCCGTCGAGAACCGCCGGCGTTCCGGCGTGTCGCCGTGCGGTCGATCGAACCGCTCAGCCCCCGCATGAATCGGGTCGTCCTGGGGGGCGAGGAGCTCGACGGCTTCGCGATCGAGGCGCCGGCGTCGAGCGTCCGCCTCCTGCTCCCACCGGCGGTCGGCGCCGATCTGGTGATGCCCACGTGGGCCGGGAACCAGTTCGAGTTGCCCGACGGTTCACGGGCTCCGATCCGCACGTTCACTCCCCGAGCCTTCGATGTCGACCGTCTCGAACTCACCCTCGACGTCGTCGTCCACGACACCGGGGCGGCCACCGACTGGGTGCGGAACGCCTCCGTCGGCGACGAGGTCGCCATCTCCGGTCCGGGGCGGAGCGAGCCGCTCGACGAGAGCGCCGCCTCGTTCCTGCTGGCCGGCGACGAGTCGGCGATGCCGGCCATCGGCCAGCTCCTCGAAGAGATCCCCCACGACCGATCGGTCGACGTGCACATCGAGATCGTCGACAATTCGGCGCACATCGAGCTTCCCGTTCACCCCGGAGCGTCGGTGACCTGGCACCTCGCTGAGCCGGGCGCGGCTCCGGGGGACGCCATGGCGGCGGCCGTCGAGGCGATCGACGACCTCGCTGATGCCGTGTGGGTCGCCGGCGAGGCGGCGTCGGTGCAGCGTCTCCGGACACACCTGTTCGAGGTGCGTGGGCGATCGCGCTCCGACGTGACGGCGCGCGGCTATTGGAAGCTCGGTCGCTCCGCGACGTGAGGTGACGAGGTCAGCTCGGCGGGGTCGTGCCCAGGCGCTGACGCTCGAGAGTGACCGACGTGGTGCGGTGACCATCGCGGTGATTCGAGCTCAGGCGCGTACTCACGTCCTGCAGGATCTGCAGTCCGTTGCCGCCGATGTCGAACGGTGTGACGAGCGGTGCGGTGCGCCGGACCTGCTCGCCGTCGGGGTGACGGACCACCAGCTCGACCCGGTCGTGATGCACATCGGCTTCGAAGCCCACGGGACCGTGGTCCGTGTGGCCCAGTCCGTTCGTGATCATCTCCGTGGCGGCGAGTTGGACGTCGGTGCACGTCTCGGCGTCGACGTCGCCGAACGCGAGGCAACGGCGCAGCTTCGCTCGGGTCTCGGCCAGCTCGGACACCTCCCGGATGACGACGCGGACCGACTTGCGCATGTGGGGTGCATCGGCGCGACCTGACCAGAACTTGATGTTTCGGTCCCGCCGGGATCGGACGCGGCCGACGCCGCGATCGTCTCGGCCCTGGTCGTGCGCCGGGCTGTGCTGCCGCGTCCTCAGTCGTCGGCGACGCTGTCGAACGTGATCCCAGCACCCACCGGTCGGTAGTGACGGTGGTTGTCACCGGGCGGTACCACCACGACCGGTCGATGGCTGTCGGCGACGATCCGATGGCTCGTGCTCCCGAGGAACGGGTCGCCGCTCCCACCCGACCCGTGCGATCCGACGACGATCATCGAGGCGTCGACGTCGTCGGCCACCCGCATGAGTCCGAGCGAGCCGGTGCCGTCGACCACCTCGGTGGTCACGTCGAGAGCATCGCGGTCGAGGAATGCGGTCCAGCGACCCCGAAGCAGTTCCTCGGCGTCGGCATGACGGTCTTCGGGACGCGATCGCCAGTCACCACCCGTGCCGATCAAGCCCATCGCGTGGACCACCACGAGGCCCACGCCGAGCGCCGTGGCGAGCTCTGCGGCGTACCGAACACCTCGTTCGCTCTCGGACGATCCGTCCGTGCCGACGACGATCGGTCGCCCGGTGCCGAGACGTTCGCAGTGTTCGACGGTTGGATCACGCACTTCGTCCACCCTCGGATCCTGCCATGCGCAGCATCGACGGTGGCAGGGTCGATCGTCCTGCTCGGGGGTCAGCGCCACCGGAGGTGGACGCGAGGCACGCGACGCCGATCATCGCCGTTCGACGCGGACGCTCGGGCCGTCGAACGACCAGTAGCCGGCCACGCGGCTCGCTTCCTCGAGGGGTCGCTCGTAGCTCCACGCGACGTCGGCGGTGCCGCTCTCGGTGTGGCTCCAGTAGGTCGAGTCGCCCTTGTGCGGGCAGTGGGTGGTGGTGGCCGATGCGGTGAACTGCTCGATGCGGATGTCGGCGGGTGGGATGTAGATACGGTTCGACGCGCCGGTCTCGGAGATGACGAAGGCGCCGGTGGTGTCGGCGACCACCTCGTCGCCGAGGTGGACCTGGTAGCGGCGACTCGTCGGCCGAGCATCGACGCGGTGGTAAGGGTCGCGGATGTGACCGAAGATCTCGTCGTCCTCGTCGAACCACCGGTCGGCGCGGGCGAACTCGATCGACACGTACCCCGTGAGCCACGCCGCGCTCTCGATCGGGGTCTCGTATCCCCACACGGCGTTCTCCTCGCTGCGATCGCCCACGGTGATCGTCCAGTAGGACGCATCACCCTTGTACGGGCAGTGGGTCGACCGGTCGGTCTTGGTCAGGACGTGCATCGAGACGTCGGCGACCGGCAGATACACGACCGGGAAGATGTTGGTCTCGTGAAGCAGCATCGCGTTCTCGGAGTCGGCGATCGTCTCGCCGTTGAAGACGGCGCGGAGTCGCCGGGGGAACGCCGAGAAGAGCAGCTTGTTGCGCGGTCCGTCGAGCGAGTAGTTCGTGGTGTCGGGCGCCCCCGAGGCCAGGGGGCCGGTGCCGAGCGTGAGGGTCATGGCGGTGCCTTTCGTGTCGAGGCGGACGAACCGAGGCCCAGCGTGCCGCGATCAGGCGTCGATCGCCATCGCGGCGGTGACCTGCTCGACGATCTCGACGGCGAGTTCGGGCGTCGCGGCCACGACACCCGACAATCGAGTGTCGACCTCGGTCGTGAAGACGATCGGTTCGCCGTGGACGTCGACGACCGCTCCGCCCGCGCGCTCGACGATGACCATCGCGGCCGCGAGGTCGACGAGGCGGTGGGTGCGGCTGCCGGCGTCGACGAACGCATCGAGGACGCCGTCGCCCACGAACGCCGCCTCGATCGACGAGCAGCCGAGCACCCGGATCCGAGACGCGCGCTCGGCGATGGCCAGGAACCCGGTCGCATCGCCCTTGGGTCGGATCATCGAGACGAGGGCGCCGTCGAGGGAGGTGCGTCCCGAGGTCGATGCGGCCGGCTCCTGGTCGACGTGGGCCCACCACGTGCGGCCGTCGGCGAGCCAGTGGGTGAGACCTTCGGTGAATCGACCGTCGACGGCGAGGGCTCCGGTGAACGCGGCGACGGGGATCCCGGCGGTCGCGTTGCCGGTCCCGTCGACGGGATCGATCACGATCGCCGTCGTCGACCCCCGATCGACGTGGCCGATCTCCTCGCTCACGACGTCGAAGCCGTACGGGTCGACCGCCTGCAGGATCGCCGACTCGACGAGGTGGTCGATGCGCGACGTCGGAGTTCCGTCGGCGCCCTGAGCGATCGGCTCAAGCAGCGCGTCCCGGTCGTATCGGGCGACCGCATCGGCCCAGGCGGACGACGCGGCATCGGCGGCTGCGGTCAGAGCGGGGTGGGGCGTCACGAGCTGAAGACCTTCCGTACGATGTCGTCGGCGGCCCGATGAACGCCGAGCACGACCGGCCACTGGCCCCGGTCGTCGACGAGGACGAGGTCGGCGACCGCCCCGACCTCGAGGCGGCCACGGTCGCGAGCGCCGATCATCTCCGCGGGACCCGACGTGACGAGCGCGATCGCTTCGGGCAGCGGACAGATCCCGTCGGCCGCCATCGCAAAGGCCGCGGCCAGCATGGCCGTCGGCATGTAGTCGGAGGCGAGCACGTCGCACAGCCCGGCGGCGACGAGCTCGCGGGCCGATGTGTTCCCGGCGTGCGAATGGCCCCGCAGGGCGTTGGGTGCTCCCATCACGGTCGTCATGCCCTCGGCCTTGGCCTGCTTCGCCACCTCGGGGGTGAGTGGGAACTCGGCGATGGCGGCGCCGGCGTCGAGTGCCTCGGCGACGTCGTCGAGGGTCTCGAGGTCGTGCGCGAGGAGGCGGATGGCGCCGCTGCGGGCGAGCGGCGCGATGCGCGCCCGATTGGAGTCGCGCACGTGGCGAACGGTCTCCGCGTCGGCGATGAGGCGCGCGACGTGCTCCTTCACGCTCACGCCCTCCGGCAGCAGGGTCGGATCGATCGCCGCCTCGAACTGCGAGACGTCCCGGTACTGCCCCTGCCCGGGTGTGTGGTCCTCGAACGAGACGAGCGGGATGCCGAGCTCGGGATCGCGTCGACCGAGATCGTCGAGCAGCGGGTCCACCGCTGCGGCATCACGGGCCTCGACGCGGAAGAGGATCCGGTGGTCGACCCCGACCGACTCCTCACTACGTCGACGGTCGATCGCGTCGCACATCTCCCTGGCGTGCTCGATCGAGCGTCCACTGTTCGACTTCTCCTGGAAGCCGATCCCATGGCACACCGTCGTGACCCCGGCGGCACGGACTCGCCCCTCGAACGAACGAAGGCCGTAGTCGAGAGGGAATTGCACCGTGCGCCGGGGCGAGATCTCCTTCTCGAGACCGTCGCAGTGGCTGTCGACGAGGCCCGGGACGAGCAACGCACCCCGCCCGTCGATGGCGCCGTCGGGTGGTGTTCCGCTGGTGATGTCGACGATGACGTCGTCGTCGACGACCACGGTCGTCGGCTCGGTGACGGTGTCGGCCGTGACCAGTCGGACGTCGGTGATGGACGTGCTGCCGCTCGAACGCATGACGCGATCATGCAGGCCGACGGTTGCGATCGAAGCGACGATTCCTGGCTTCACGCGGATTTCGACTGGGGTTCACCGTGACGCCGTACGATCGCCGCGCCGTCCATGAGTCGCCGTGAACTCATCCTCTACGCCTGCCCCGACGGGCCGCTCGGCGACGCCGTGGGGACGTACTTCCACGAGATCACCCGGCGGTTCGGGTCGACGACGGCGCAGACCTATCCGGTGCACTGCACGCTCACCGGCTTCTTCCGGCGGGAGGGCGCCCGAGCCGACGAGGTGATCGCTCGGCTGTCGACCGTGGTGGAGTCGTTCGGCCCGCCTCCCCCCGGAGCGGTCCGCGTCGAGCGGTTGGGAGTCCACGACGGGTGGGTCGGGTTGGAGCTCACGTCGGCCTGGCTGCTCGATCTCATCGCTGCCGTGGTCGCCGCCGACGCTCCCCGGACCGACGAGGATGCGCTCCGCCCGAAGGACTGGTTGCACGTGAGCCTCGCCTACGGCGTCGACGACCTCGCGCCGTACGCATCGTTCGCCCGGGAGACGGTCGATGCCTCCCTCGACGCCTCCTGGCGGGTCGGGTTCTGGGAACGCCACTCCGACGGCGCCTGGACCGAGGTCTGATCGTCGGCGACCGACCCGGTCAGTCGGCGCTCCAGTCGATCTGGTCGAACGATCGGCGGAGTCGTTCCGCCTTGGTGGGATTAACCGCGGCGACCCAGGCGATGCGGCCGAGCAGGGGGTTGCGGTAGTCGTGCTGCCCGGACCGGTTGGCGACGTCGACGCCGTGATGAACGGCGTCGTGCAACTCCGCTCGGAGACGGTCGACGTCGCGGCGGTCGACGCTGAGTCGCTCGTTCACGACGATGCCGGCGAACTGCTGCCGCTGGCCTCGGGTCGCCACTCGGGTCTTCCCCGGGTGGATCACGAAGCCTTCGTCGGCGGCGATCGCCGAGATCGCGTCGATCAGACGCCCCGATCGACGTCGGAGGGCGTCGCCACCGGAGAAGGCGAGGTCATCGGCGTATCGCGTGTAGACGGCGTCGAAGGCCGAGGCGAGTCCGGTGAGCCGGGCGTCGAGACGCCATGCCACGAGGTTCGCCACCACCGGTGAGGTCGGAGCGCCTTGCGCCAGATGCGGATGGGTGAGTCGGGCGAGGACACGGCGATGCCGTTCGACGCCACCCGGCGATGGAGTCGGCGAGCGGCGCAGGACGTCGAGCGGGGTCGCATTGGTGACCAGACCGGTCAGTCGGTGCGAGACGTCGTTCGAGTACCCGAACGATCGGAACAGGGCGTGGACGCGCCCGACGGGCACGGTCGTGAAGAAGGCCTCGAGGTCGAGCCGGATCAGGACGTCGGCCCCCACGTGAGGCCGGGCGGCGGTGAGCGGGGATCGACCGCGGACGAAGCCGTGCGCGGCGTCGTGGGTCGGAACCG
>JBCCTP010000114.1:0-11080 GCA_039198505.1 Actinomycetota bacterium
CGGTGTGTCCAGTAGATGAGGAGGTCGAAGAGCAGGAACGCAACGACGACTCTCAGCCCGTCCGGGATCATCGAGACGAGCGGACGCACCGCCAGGCCCGGGACCCACGCGAGCGTCAGCGCGCCGAGCGTCGCACCGACCACGATGCTCGCCACGTTGAGGACCGGTCCGATCAGCGCGTACGCGATGTCGGTGCCCAGTTCCGGTCGTCTCACCCGCTGACCGCGGTGTCGGGGAAACAGCTTCTCCAGCGGCACGATCAGCACGAACACGAGCGGCACGACGAGCACCACGCCGCGTTCGATCGCGATCGACGCGGCGATGAGTGCCACCAGGAGGAGTCGGGACACGAGGGGTCGCCGGAGGAGTCTCACGACCCGCCTGTCGGATCCGCTGCCGCGAACGGTTCATCGGACGGGATGAACCGCTCGCCGCACTCGTTCCGACAGCATGAGCAGACCGTCCGGACCGCCTCCCGGACCATGAGAACGCACACGATGACGCCGCCCGACCCTCGCACCGACGATCACGCCCTCCTCGCGCGGATCACGAACGGAGACCGCATCGCGCTCGAGCAGCTCTACCGACGGCACGCTTCCTGGCTGATCGCGCGACTGCAGGCCCGCTGCGGTGACGCCGAGTGCGTCGACCTCGCCGTGCAGGACACGTTCCTCGCTGTGTGGCGGAAGCCGGGCTCGTACCGCGGGACCGGTGACGTCGGGGCATGGATCTGGGGGATCGGGATCCGCCGCCTCATCGATCAACTTCGCCGGCGTCGCGACCGCCCGGTCGACGTCACGGTCGCCGCCGGCCGGGGAGACGCGGCGTTCGGCGTCACCGCCGGCGCCGATGCCGCCGCGCTCGCCGGATCGGGCGCCGCCCACGACGCGCTGGCGACCCTCGACCCCGAACTCCGCGCCGTCATGGTCGCGACCGCGATCGACGGTCTGTCCACGAAGGAGGCCGGTCGGCTCCTGGGGATCCCCCAGGGCACGGTGAAGACCCGGCTCATGCGCGCCCGGCGCGAACTCCAGGAGGTCCTGCGATGAACTTCCCGCCGCCCCGACCGAACGACGGGTTCCACGAGCCGTCGATCGATCCGGCACGCCTCGACGCCAACTGGCGAGCGATCTCGGTCGAGCTCGACGCGCCCCGACCGTCGTGGATCGAACGCGGACTCCGCCGGCTCGGACTCCCGGCCACCGTCACTCGGCCGGCGCTCGCCACGCCGTCCCTGCGCCGGGCCTGGTACGTCGCGATCGCACTCGTGGTGATCATCGGGCTCGTCGCCGCCGACCCCGATGACGCCCGAGCCAGCGCGTTCACGCTGCTGTTCCTCGCGCCGATCGTGCCGCTGCTCGGCGTGGCGCTGGCGTTCGGCCCCGACGCCGACCCCGCCCATGAGGCCCACCTCGCCACACCGACACAGGGGGTCCGCCTCGTCCTGCTGCGGGCGACGACGGTCCTGGCCATCTCGTTCGTCGTCATCGGCGGGCTCGCACTCCTGACCGACGTGACCCGTCCGCTGGCAGCGGCCTGGATGCTGCCATCGATCGGGCTCACCGCGGCGTCCACGGCCGTGATGACGGCGACCAGCCCGCGTCGGGCCGTCGGCCTCGTCGGAACGGCGTGGGTGATCGTCGCCCTGATCGGACGGGGTGCGGGCGACGACCGTCTCGGAGCGTTCGGTCCTGCGGCGCAGGCCGGTTTCGTGGCGGTGGCCGTCGTGGGGGTCATCATCACGTACGTCCGACGCGAGCAGCTCGACGTCCTCCGAGGTGTCGACCGATGACCGCCGCACATCTCCACGTCGAGTCCCTCGTCGTCCGGTTCGGCGATCGAACTCCACTCGACGGCATCGACCTCCTCGCTCAGGGCGGCGTCATCGCACTGCTCGGCGCGAACGGTGCGGGGAAGACCACGTTGCTGCGGTGTCTCGCGACCGTGCTGCGCCCGACGTCGGGTGTCGTGCGCGTCGACGGGCTCGACCCGGCGAGGGAGACCGAGCGGATCGAAGTGCGGCGGCGCCTCGGCTACCAGCCGCAGGATCTCGCTGCGTCGCCGTCGGCACGCGTGTTCGACGCCCTGGACTACCTCGCGGTGCTGAAGGAGCACCCCGACGACCGGCGACGCCGTTCGCTGGTCGCGACGGCGCTCGACGAGGTGGGGCTGTGGGACCGACGCGGCGATCGCGTCGGCGATCTGTCCGGGGGGATGCGCCAGCGCCTCGGCCTCGCGCAGGCGATCATGGGCTCGCCGACGCTCCTGCTCCTCGACGAGCCGGGATCCGGGCTCGACCCCGAGGAGCGTCAACGCCTCCGCACGATCGTCGCTGGCCGCCGCACCGTGGCCACGACCATCGTGTCGACGCATCTCACCGACGACGCGGCCGACGCCGACCTCGTCGCCGTGCTCCACGATCGACGGCTGACCTTCGTGGGGTCCCCCGCCCGCCTCGCGGCCGAGGCCGACGGGCGCACCTGGACGCAGGTGTCACCGCCCGAACCCTCGACCGTTCGGGCGAGCTGGCTCCTGCCCGACGGCCGGCACCGTTGCCTCGGCACGCCACCGTCCGGAGCGACGATCATCCCTCCCCGCCTCGAGGACGGCTACCTCCTGCTCACCGACCCCGCCCGCTCACGTCAGCACATGTCCTGACATCTCCACGATGCGCTGACCCAGCGACACCGTTCGGCTGTCGCCACTCACGTCAGCACATGTCTCCACATCAGTCGGATGCGCTGACGCGGAGCCGATCGCGTCCGGTTCACGTCAGCACATGTCTCCACATCAGCCGGATGCGCTGACGCAAGGGGCAGGGCGCAGGGCGGTCAGTCGCGGGTGAGGCGGACGCGCAGTGCGCGGACGTCGAGTGGCTCGCCCGTGTTGGCGTCGACCACCAGCGGGTCGATGCGGTCGCCGGTCTCGCGATCGGACAGTTCGACCGGCGACCCGGGCGCGGGCGACTGGTCGTCGTCGTGCCAGAGCCAGTCGTCGCCGAAACGCCACATCGCGGCGAGCACGTCCCAGAACGCTCGGCCCTTCGGCGTGAGCCGGTACTCGTGGCGCACCGGTCGCTCCTGGTAGGGCTGGCGACGCAGCATTCCCTCCTCGACGAGGCGGTCGAGCCGCTGCGTCAACGTGGCGCGCGGCGCGTCGAGCTCGGACGCGAAGTCCTCGAATCGGCGTGCACCGAGGAACGCCTGGCGCATCACCAGCGGGGTCCACCAATCGCCGATCAGGTCGGTGGTCCGAGCGATCGGACACGGCCAGTCGTCGAAGCGGGTTCGTCGCACGTGGTCAGTTTCCCGCAACCGGGACCGGATCGACGTCATCGGCCGCCGCGACGTCGACGGCCACCACGGGTTCGATGCGCGCACGCACGTGCTTGTGGAACGGCGTGCCGGCGAACCAGTCACGATCATCGACCGACGTCAGCTCGTTCGGAGCGACCCCCACCGCGTCTCCACCGCCGGTCGGGAACGATCCGAGACCGAACCCGTTCGGGAGCGACATGTGCCCCGCGCGCATCGCATCGGACACCTCGACGGTGGCCACGGCCGACCCGCGCTTGGTGACCACGCGAGCGCGATCGCCGTCGACCAGCCCGTGTGCCGCGGCGTCGTCGGGCGAGAGTCGGAGCGCGCCGCCGTGGTCCTGCTTGCGCCAGCCGGGGTCGCGCATGATCGTGTTGGCGGTCGACGATCGCCGCTCGCCGGCGGCCAACACGAGGGGGAACTCGTCGTTCGACTCGACCGGGCTGGCCTCGTCGGCGAGCGCGTCGAACTCCTCGAGGAGCTCGGGGATCACCAGCTCGACGCGCCCGTCGGCCGTGAGGACCCGTCGCATCGTCTCGTCGTAGTCGTCGACCGAGAAGATGATCCCCGACGGGTTCGCGAGGACGTGGTCGAAGAGCGCGTCGCCGAGCGCGTCGCCGCCGTCGGGGTCACCGATGCCGGCTCGGCGGATCGATGCGTCCCAGAATCCCGCGCAGGTCTGGGCGAGGCCCCACACCGCAGCTGCACCCGCAGCGGACGCGCCGTCGGGTGTCGTGAGGGTGGGGCCGAGCGTCTCGTAGAGGATGATCGGGAGCAGCTTCGACAGGTCGGGACGGTCGACCATGAACTGGAAGAGCGCCGTCGCGTACTCGGCGCGACCGACCCGTGCGGCGTCAGCGAGCGGGACGAGCACCTCGTCGTCGTAGGCACCGAGCGCCCGGCAGAGGCGGGAGTGGATCTCGTACTCGGGCAGCGTGCCCTCGGTCGGTTCGAGGACCGGTCGACGCAGGTGGAAGTAGTTGTGCGGGAACTCGAGGTTGAAGAAGGTGCACTCCCACTTCTCGTACTGCGACGATGCCGGGAGCACGTAGTCGGCTTCGCGAGCGGTCTCGGTCATCGCCACGTCGATCACGACGCTCAGGTCGAGGCCCCGCATCGCGTCGCGCCACGCGTGGCTGTCGGCGAGCGAGTGGACCGGGTTCCCCGACTCGACGAGCAGCGCCCGGAACCGATCGGGATGATCGGGGTCGCCGTCTCCCGACAGCTCGGCCGGGATGACGTTGCACGGGACCAGACCGGTGACGAGTCGGTGGCCGGTGACCGGAGTGACCGGCTCGGCGCGAACGCCGCCGTCGGCCTTCTTCGGTCCGCCTCCGCCCGAACCGAGCGAGGCGAACCGCGTGTGGAGGTTCATCCCACCTTCGACTCCGAAGTTGCCCGTCAAGATGACGACGAGCTTCTCGAGGTAGCTGTTGAGCGTCGAGTGCGGCGCCATCTGGATGCCGAGGTCCTCGAAGATCGACACGCCACCCGTCGCCGATCCGATCGCGTCGGCTGCGGCGAGCACGTCGTCGACCGGCACGCCTGCCTTGCGACACGACTCGGCGACGTCGACGCGGTCGAGGTGCGTCCGCAGCTGATCCCAGCCGTTCGCGTTGTCGGCGATCCACGACGTGGCGATGCCGCCCCGGTCGACGAGGCTGCGGAGCAGCGCGGCGAGCAGATGGGCGTCGCCGCCGGGGAGGGGACGGAGATGGATGTCGGCCAGGTCGGCGCTCTCGCTGCGACGCGGATCGACCACGATCATCGTGCGGTCGGGGTCGTTCGCGATCGCCTTCAGGATCCGGCGCGCCTGGGGGAAGCCGTGCGACTGCCACGGGTTCTTGCCCCAGAACACGGCGACCTGGGCGTGTTCGTAGTCGCCGGCGGTGTGACAGCTCGCCTTGCCGAACAGCTTGCCGTCGACCCAGAACTCGCCCGTCTTCTCCTGAGCGAGTGCGTTCGAGTTGAACCGGATGCCGAGCGCTCCCCGCGTCGACGACCCGTACCCGCCGCCGAGGTGGTTGCCCTGTCCCCCGCCGCCGTAGAACATGATCTTCTCGCCACCGTGTTCGGCGACCACGTCGCGGAAGCGGGCGGCGACCTCGGCGATGGCCGTGTCCCAGTCGATCGCTTCGTAGGTGCCGTCCGGGCGACGCCGCATCGGTGACGTCAGTCGCGTCGGGTCGTTCTGGTAGTGGTCGAGCCGGAGGCCCTTCTCGCAGGTGTAGCCCTCCGACGCCGGGTGTGCCTTGTCGCCGCGCACGCGGGCGAAGCGACGGCCATCGAGTTTGACCTCGACACCGCAGTTGATCGAACACAGGCAGCACGCGGTCGAGTGCCACTCGGTGTTGTCGCCCCCGCCCGACCGCCGGAGTCCAGCGAGCCGGTCGGCGCGGGGATCGGCGGAGTCGGACGGAGTCGCAGCGTCGGTCATCGACTCAGTTCAACAAACGAACTCATGGCCGTCAAGAGCAGGCATCGATGACCTCCAGTTCGCCACTCGACTGCCACACTCGCTGCCGTGGATGCCGGGGAGATGGTGATCGTGCTGGCTGCGATCGTCGTCGGCTCGATCATCAAGGCCGTGACGGGCATGGGGCTGCCACTCATCGCCATCCCCATCGCCGCACTCTTCGTCGATCTCGATGACGCGGTCGTCGTCATCGCGTTCCCCAACCTCCTGGCCAACGCCGTCCTCGCCACCCGCGAACGGGCAGCCCGACCGGCGACCCGTGACCTCCCCGTCCTCGCCCTGTTCGGGATCGTCGGCGCCATCGGTGGCGCGCTCGCGTTCGTCAATCTCCCCGACGAGCCGCTCGTCGTGCTGCTGATCGTGTCGATCATCGGATACGTGCTGGTCTTCTTCGTCGCACCCGACCTGCGCATCGACGAGACGACGTCACGGCGGTGGTCGCCGCTCGTCGGATCGGTCGCCGGGGGGTTCCAGGGTGCGATCGGGATCTCCGGCCCGGTGGTCGGCTCCTGGATCCACAGCTACCGCCTCGATCGCAGCGCTCACGTGCTGTCGGTGACCGTGCTCTTCTTCCTCACCGGGGTGGCTCAGTTCGCCGTGTTGCTCGTGAACGGCGAGCTCGACGGACGGGTCGTCGCAACCCTCCTCGCCTGCGTGCCCGTGCTCGCCTCGATCCCCGTCGGGACGGCGATCCGCGACCGGATGACGTCGCGGGCGTTCGACCTGTCGATCATCGTCCTCCTGGTCGTCTCCGCACTCGCGCTCGCGATCCGGACGTTCGCCTGACGGACGTTCCACCGCCGGTGACGTGCCGTCACGCTCGGTCGTCGGGTAACGTCAGTGCCAACGACACGACGGGGAGCCCGCAGGACGGCGGGCTGAGAGGGTGGTACGCCGCCGCCGACCCGAGCACCTGATCCGGATCATGCCGGCGGAGGAATCGAACGTCATGGAGACAAGGTGAGCGACCGGACCGATCCGGCGATCCCGACGCCCCACACCCCACCACGCCGCGACACCGACGACGCGGTCGACCACATCGTCGTCGTCGCCGGCTCGGCACCGCTCGCCGCCCACGTGGTCGAGGCCATCGACCCGGCGGCGATCGTGCTGGCGGCCGACTCCGGTCTCGACGCTGCCCGAGACGCCGGTCTCCGCCCGTCGGGGCTGATCGGCGACCTCGACTCGGTCAGCGCCGAGGGACTCGCCTGGGCCGAGGAGCACTCGATCATCTCGCGGCATCCCGGCGACAAGGACCTCACCGACACCGAGTTGGCCCTGGCCTTCGCCGCCGACATGAACCCCGACCGACTCACCCTGGTGGGCGGCGGTGACCGGCTCGACCACTCCCTCGCCGCGATCGGGGCGCTCGGATCGCCGACACTCACCAGCGTGCCCGTGGTCGACGGCTGGTGGGACGGCCATCACCTCGACGTGCTGCACGGCCCGGATCGGCGCACCCTCGTCCTCGAACCCGGATCGACGTTCTCGGTCATCGCCCTCCACGGCCGCTGCAGCGGTGTCGTGCTCGACGGCGCGCGATGGCCGCTCGACGGTGTCACGGTCGAGCCGTCCGCCGGCTTCGGCATCAGCAACGAGGTCGCCGGCGACGACGGTCGCGTCAAGGTCGGGGTCACCGACGGTGTATTGACCGTGTTCGACGTCCCCGCTCGCGACGACCCGTCGACGTCGTCGAACGGCCCGCCCGGTGCGGCGACGGTCGCTGTGTCCGACACGTCGTCCCCCGCACGGTCCGACGCCGCGTCCGTCTCGGTCCCCACCTCTTCGTCCGCTGATCACTCCCCCACCTCCTCGAAAGACGTCTGATGATCCCCACCACGTCCACCCAGAACCGCTTCTCCACCACCCGCCGGTCCACCACCCGCCGGTCGACCGCCCGTCGCCGACACCCGTACCGCCTTCTGGCCACCCTCGTCGCCGGCGCTCTCGTCGCGGCGGCCTGCGGCTCCGACTCGAACGGCGAGGACGGAGCCGACGGCACGTCCGCATCGGCCGCGGACGACACCGACGAGGCGACCGACTCCGACCCGACGAGCGACGCGTCGACCGACACGGCCGAGGCCGGCGGAGACGACGCCGAGGCCTCGAACGATTCGACGACCTCCGAGGGCGACGGAGCGGACGGCGGCGACGACGGGGACGAGGCCTCCGAGTCGACCGACGACGAGACGGCTGGCGGCGGCGAACCGGTCACCCTCGTCACGTACGAGTCGTTCCCGTCCGAGGGAACTCCGGTCAACGACGCGCTCGCCGCGTTCAGCGAGGAGACCGGGATCGACGTCGAGATCCTCGTCTCGGGCGACACCGGCACGATGCTCGCCAAGGCCGAACTCGCCGCCGGGAACCCCGAGGGCGACGTCATGTGGGGGATCGACAACTCGTTCCTCGGGCGAGCGATCGAGGCCGAGATCTTCGAGCCCTACGTCGCCGACGGGTTGGACGCCGTGCCGGCGGAGTTCACCGACCTCGTCCCCGACGGCGTCGCCACACCGGTCGACTTCGGCGATGTCTGTCTGAACTACGACATCACGGCGTTCGAGGACCTCGGCGTGGCTCCGCCGACCACCCTCGACGACCTGCTCGATCCGACGTACGCAGACCTCCTCGTCGTGCAGAACCCGGCGACGTCGTCGCCCGGCCTCGCCTTCCTCCTCGCGACGATCGACGAGTACGGCGAGGACGGATGGCAGGACTACTGGGCGGCCCTCGCCGACAACGGCGTGTCGGTCACCGACGGATGGACCGACGCCTACTACGGCGAGTTCAGCTACGCCGGGGGCGATCGTCCGGTGGTCGTGAGCTACGGGTCGAGCCCACCGTTCGAAGTGCTGTTCGCGGAAACCGAGCTCGACGCAGCGCCCACCGGCGTCGTCGAGTCGACGTGCTTCCGTCAGGTCGAGTTCGCCGGCGTGCTCGCCGGCACCGATCAGCCCGACGAGGCGAGGATGCTCGTCGACTTCCTGATCACCGACGAATTCCAAGCGACTCTGCCGCTCAACGTGTTCGTGTTCCCCGTCAACGAGAACGTCGAGCTCGATCCGGCCTTCGTCGACTTCGCCGTGATCCCCGAGACCAGCCGGTCGCTCGATCCCGCCGCGATCGATGCGAATCGGTCCGAGTGGATCGACCAGTGGACGCGCATCGTGATCGGGTGACGTCTCCGTCCGGTCCGACCGGCCGACGGTCGGACGCGAACCGTCTGCCGTGGCCCCTCGCCATGGGCCTCGCAGCGGTTCCGGTGACTGCACTCGCGGTCTTCTACCTCTGGCCGTTCACCACCCTGGTGGTCGAGGCGGTCGACGCCGCAGCGGTCGGTGACGCGTTCTCGCGGGTCGGCACCTGGGACACGATCTGGTTCACCACCTGGCAGGCGATCGCGTCCACCGTGATCACGATCGTGGCGGGTCTGCCGGCCACCTGGGCGATCGCCCGCCACGACTTCGTGGGCCGCCGCACGCTCGCCGGGCTGCTGGCTGCGATGTTCGTGCTCCCGACGGTCGTCATGGGGGCCGCCGTGTCGGCGCTGCTGCCGGACTCGGTCTCCCGGTCGGTGACGGCGGTCCTCCTCGCTCACGTGGTGTTCAACCTGGCCGTCGTCGTTCGAACCGTCGGGCCCGTGTGGGCACGTCTGCCCGACGACCTCGAACACGCCGCACAGACGCTCGGTGCATCACCGTTCGCTGCGTGGCGATCGGTGACCCTGCCACTCCTCGGCCCGGCCATCGCCGGAGCGGCGTCCATCGTGTTCCTCTTCACGTTCACGTCGTTCGGGGTCGTCCGCATCATCGGTGCCCCCGGCACCCGCACGATCGAGGTCGAGGTCTGGCGCCGCGCCACACAGCTCGGAGCGATCGGAGAAGCCGCTGTGCTGGCGCTCTTCCAGCTCGCGGCCCTCGCGGTGGCCCTGATCGCGATGGTCCGCCTCCAACGACGGCTCACGGTCGCTCTCCCGATCGCCACCCACGTACGGCGGCGTCGGGCGTCGACCGCTCGCCAACGGCTCGTGCTCGGGACGGTCGTCGGGGTGACCGGCCTGCTCGTCGTCGCTCCACTCGCCGCACTGGTGATCGGGTCGTTCTCGACGCCGCGCGGATGGACGACCGAGGCGTGGCGAACGCTCGGGTCGGCCGAGATCCGACCCGGCATCTCCCTGGGTCTCGACCCCCTCGGCGCGATCGAACGATCCCTGTCGACCGCAGCGTGGGCGACGGCGTTCGCCGTGGTCATCGGCGGCCTCGCCGGTCTCGCCGTCCAGGCGACACGCCGAGCCGGGCGCCTGCTCGACGTCGGCCTCGCACTGCCATTGGCCACGTCGGCGGTCACGATCGGCTTCGGGATGCTCATCACCTTCGACGTCGACCCCGTCGACTGGCGAGCGTCGTGGTGGCTGGTCCCGGTGGGCCACGCGCTCATCGCGGTGCCGTTCGTGGTCCGGACGACGACGAACGTGCTCCGGGCCCTCTCCCCCGAGCTCACCGCAGCGGCCGCCACGCTCGGAGCCTCACCGATCCGCGCATGGCGCGAGATCGTCGTCGCCCACCTGTGGCGGCCGCTCGCCGTGGCTGCGGCATTGGCCGCCGCGATCTCGCTCGGCGAGTTCGGCGCGACGAGCTTCCTGTCCCGCTCCGGAGGCGAGACCCTGCCGATCGCCGTCGAGCAGCTCCTCGGGCGAGCCGGCGCCCTCCTCCAGGCAAAGGGCAACGCGCTGGCCGCCGTTCTGGCGTTCCTCACCATCGCCGTCGTGCTCGTGGTCGACCGACTGGACCGCACCGGTGCCGGCGCTCGGCGCCGTGTCGCCGGCGACCTCCTCCTCGGCGACACCGTCGAACCACGCCCGGAGACCGAACGATGAGCAGCGTCGCCGTCCACGACATCTCGGTCCGGTTCGACGAGACGATCGTGCTCGATCGGGTGAAGCTCATGGTCGGAGCTGGCGAACGTGTGGCCCTGCTCGGCCCCTCGGGGTCGGGCAAGAGCACGTTGCTGAAGGTGATCGCCGGACTGCTCCGACCCGACGCCGGCCGTGTCGAGATCGGCGACCGCGACGTCACGCACGTCCCGACGCACCGGCGCGGCGTCGGGTTCGTCTTCCAGGACGAGCAGCTCTTCCCCCACCGCTCGGTCGCCGACAACATCGGTTTCGGGCTGAAGATGGCCGGCGTGGCGAAGCCCGAGCGGCGACGCCGGTGCGACGAGTGGCTCGAGCGGGTCGGCCTCCCCGGCTTCGGGGTGCGCGCGGGGCCCCCCCAGGGCGGCGGCGGCCAGC
>JBCCTP010000115.1:0-11044 GCA_039198505.1 Actinomycetota bacterium
CCCCGCTGATCGAGCAGGCCCTGCAGGATGATCGCGCCGTTCGGATCGGCGTACAGATCGGGCTCCACACCGATGCTCACCATCAGCAGCGCGGTGATCGCGTCGAGTGCCACCACACGCTGCGGATCGGCCGGAACCTCGATCGTGCCGAACGTGGTGTCGACCATCGTCGTCTCGCCGACCGCATCCGAGGTCGAGTCGGCCGCATCCGAGGTGGAGTCGGCATCGGCCTCGTCGGACCCGACCTCGTCGACACCGATCGTCTCGTCGTCGGTGTCGTCGGATCGGTCGATCGTGTCGACCGATGTGGCGGAGTCGGTGGCGGGTGTCGCCTCGGGCGTCGACTCGTCGTCGCCGCACGCGCCGAGCACGAGCACAGCGGTGACGAGCAGTGACGCGAGCAGTCGTGGGCGAGTCGAAAGGGGGGTTCGTGTCGTCACAACCTGTCCAGAGGGGATCGAGCTCGAGGTGAGCTGTGGATAAATGTCACTAGGTGACATCACGATGCTGACATCGTGGACGACGGCTTGTCAACCAGACCTGTCGCCTCACGCTCGGTGCGGTGAGCAGCGTGCGTGCTTCACCGGTCATTGCACGTTGAGAGTCGCCTCCTGGCCGAGCGCTCGGTGTCCTGGGATCGGGCAAAACAGGACGTACGTTCCCGCCTCGATCGTGATCGACGTCGTGGAGTCGGGTGTGTCGGTGTTCACCCTCACGGGAAGCTCGACCACCGTGCCGGCACCGTCCTCGAACGCAAGCGAGTGCGGGAGCTCTCCCCCCTGGATCAGCGCGACCGAGATCACGCCGGCCGGGACCTCGTATTCAGCAGCGTCGAACGCGATGTCGGAGGCGACGACGGTCAGCGTCGGTGGGTCGGGTGCGTCGGCAGTGTCGGCGCGACCGCACGCGACGAGCGCCAGCGTGGCCGCCGCAGCCCACGCGGTGCGGAGAACGCAACCTGGTCGTTCGGGGTGCGTCAGATACGGCCAGCGCAGTCCCGGCCGTCGCGCAGACTGTTGTGGATGAATGACACTCACTGACGTCGGAGGGTCGCACGCTCCGCATGCGCTGTCAATCCCGGGCGTCGGTGCTCAGATCGCGACCCTCGCCGGCTCGGGGTCGGGCGATCGATCGGGCCCGCTCGCGCAAGTCGGTCGATTCAGCGCGGCCGGACCCAGGGTCGGTCGGGGTCGAAGAGGTGCATGTCGAACTCCTCCGACAGCTCCTCGAACACGGCGACCCCGCGCACGCTGTGGCCGTGCCGGTCGAGGCGGGGTGAGAACGTGGCCAGCCCGGCCGCGCCGGGCAGGACGCCGAGGATCCCTCCGCCGACGCCGCTCTTGGCCGGGATGCCGACGGTGTACGCCCACTCCCCCGCGTAGTCGTACATCCCGCACGTCAACGCGACCGTCAGGATGTCGCGGGCGCACGCGGCCGGAACCACCCGTTCGCCGGTCACCGGGTGCACCCCGTAGTTCGCGATGGTCGCGCCGATCGTCGCTAGGTCGGTCGCCGTGACGAGGACCGAGCATTGCGCGAAGTAGAGGTCGAGCGTCTCCTCGACCCGATCGTCGAGGATTCCCCGACTCAGCATCAGATAGGCGATCGCTCGATTGCGGTTGCCGGTCGTGCGTTCCGACGCCCACACGGCGCGGTCGACCTCGGGCTTCCGGCCGAGGTATCGCTCGTACATCGTCCGCAGGCGATCGATCCGCTCCTCGATGCTCGACCCCTCGATGAGGTCGGTCACCGCGATCGCTCCCGCGTTGACCATGGGGTTCGGCGCCCGATTCGCCTCGTCGTCGAGCACGATCGCGTTGAAGCTGTCGCCCGTCGGTGCGACGCCGACGCGCGTCAGCACCGCTTCTCGACCGTGTGTCTCGAGAGCGAGCCCGTACACCAGCAGCTTCCCGATCGACTGGATCGTGAACGGATGGTCGACGTCCCCGGCACCGAGCCGCTGACCGTCGGTGGTGACCGCAGCGATGGCGAACCGATCGGGATCGACGCGTGCGAGTTCGGGGATGTAGTCGGCGAGTGCGCCGTCGGTGTTCGCCTGATGGCGGGTGCGCAACTCTTCGATGGTCCGCTCGAACCACGCTCGCCGTTCGGTGACGGTGTCGGCCGCTGCGTCCGCGTCGGTCACGTCGGCCCGACCCAGTCCGACGACATGATCTCGATGTCGCCCGGTTCGACCTCGGGCAGTGCGTCGACCGCAGCGAGCGCATGCTCCCGCCACACACCGGACAGACGATCGAGGTACGGCGAGTCGCCCTCGATGCGCAGGTACTGGAGGTCGAACGCGTCGCGGCGCAGCAGACCGAGGTCGTACGGCGGTCCGACCGACAGGTTGGCGAGCGCGGTCGCGGTCATCGACGAGAGCGCCACCTTGGCCGAGGTCCGCAGGTCGGCGTCGGACCGCACGGCGAGGTCGAGCCACGCCTTGCCGTACTTCGTCTCGCCGATCTGGAGGAACGGTCGGTCGTCGGAGGCACGGATGTAGTTGCCCTCCGGGTACACGAGCAGGATGTCGGGCTCGCCGTCCTCGATCTGCCCGCCGAGGATGAACGTCGCAGTTCCGTCTGCTCCCACGCGCTGGAGCGGGGCGGCGTGGCGCTCGGCGACCTCGACGGCGATTCGACCCACGTAGAGCGCGGCCCCGAACAACTCCTTCACGGTGGCGAGTGACTCTCCCGACCCGGCGAGATCGGAGCGGATCCGGTCGAGCACCTCCTGCGTCGTCGCCAGGTTGCCGGCCGACTGGAGCGTGATCACCCGGTCCTCGTCGGGGCTGAACACGTGCAGCTTCCGGTACGTGCTCACGTTGTCGACGCCCGCGTTCGTGCGCGTGTCGGACAGCAAGAGCAGCCCCTCGTCGAGCCGCATCGCCAGGCAGTACGTCATGAGACGCCACCTTGGCAGAACGGTCGTCAGAGCTGTCGAACGAGCTCCGGAACCACCTTCCCCCGCTCGTTTCGGAACTGCTCTTCGAACGTGTACGCCTCGGCTTCGAGTGGATTCCGGTGGTACGCCGTGGGCTTCTTGATGTACGCCGGTAGGTCTCCCCCGCCCGCGAGATATCCCTCGCCGTACGCGCACGCGAACTTCGACTCGCCGCCGAGTCGTCGCACCTGGTCGACGTGCACCACCTCGTGGACGAGCTTCACGAAGTCGACCGGATCGTCCTCGTCGAGGTCCGGGTCGCGCCAGTAGATCGTGTACCCGAACGTCATCGCGTAGATCGAGCCGCTGGGTCGGAACCGGTTCGCCGGCAGCCGGCATCCCCGACGGACCCGGATTCGCGTGACATCCAGCTCGGGGAACAGCGTGTGGAGTCTCGTTCGGGTGCCGCTGGCCAGCGGCTCACTCGGTCGGCCGATGTTGGCAAGCCACGCGGATCGTTTGGTCTCGCGGAACGCGACGGTGCCGATGCGACAGCCGAGCGGAATCGCAGCCGGCCGCCAGACGCCGAACGCCTCGCCGACCGATCGAATCGTCCCCAGGATCGACATCGATTCAGTTTCACACCTCGGCTCAACCGTCGACAGTGGATTGCTGCTCGCGGTGGTGGGCGATCCACGCATCGATGGCTTCCCAGGCCTTCAGCAGCATCTCTTCCTTGCCCTCATCGGTCGCCGGGACCTCGGCGGCCTCGATGCGCTGCCAGTTGACGTGCAGCGTGTTCACCTCCGGCAGCGCGAGCCAGACGTCACCCAGGTCGGCGATCGCGTCGAGACCGGTGTGGGCGACGAACACGAGGTTGGCGTCGGGGCAGGCGTTCATCGCGGCGATCGATCCGGCCGGCCGAGGCGGGAGGACGTTGCGGAGCTTCTCGGCGCGCGCGGCCGCCACCTCGTCTCCGCCCTCCCGCAGCCGATCGATCGCCCGGAGCCGACGGGCCTCGGTGAAGTTGCCTCCCTCGGGGAAGATGACGAAGGCGTCGCGTCCGTCCATGCCGCTCGCCAGCTCGCTGATCGCGTCGACTGCGGCCTGTCCACCGCCGGTCGAGATGAAGCGGTTCGGCAGTCGATTGAGCAGGAGATCGAACGCCGGGTCCCACTGCAACAGGTCTTTGGCGACGATGCGCGGACGGCGCCCCTGACCCGACATCACCCCGTTGAGCAGGAGGATCGAGTCGGCCGGCCCGGCGTGCCGACTCATCAGGATCAAGGGAGCCGCGCCCGCGTCGAGTCGAGCGGGCGCATCCGGCCTCGGAGGACCGTCGAGTTCGATCTGGACCTCACACAATCGGCGGCCCGCTCCGACGAGCACCTTGAGCGCCCATCGCAGGACGGCGTAGTGAGCGGTGAGGAACACGCCCCGTCGCATCCGCCACCCGAATCCACTCGCCACCCACAGCACGAAGCCGGCGATCATCACGGCGGCCTCGATGAACAGGTACACCGACGCCACCCCGAGCGCCCGGAGCGCTCGCAGGTTGCCGGGTAATCGATACGACAGCAGCAGGGCGGCGAGGATGAGCAGCGGCACCGTTGCGAGGTACAGCAGCGCAGCGATGACGGGGATCGGCCAGAGGATCAGGCGGCGGACCCACCGGTACGGGAGCCTCACAGATCATCCCGCTCATCGAGGTAGGTACTGGTGGCTCGGTACGACTGCTCGATCCGCTCCTTCGCCTGGTCGCCCGTGGTCCCGCCGTACTGGCTGAGGTCGTTGAACGACTTCGCGTCGCCGGTCGGGAGGACGTGGACCGCGACGCCGTCGGGCAGGTCCCGCATCGCCTCGGCGAACCGGTGTCGACGGGAGATCTCGAACGCGATCATCGCCACCTCCCACGGCTTCGTGGGTGCCGTGAGCGGATCCTCGATCCGGCCGACCTGCAGGACGTAGACCGTCGACGCGCCACGTCGAATCGCACGATCGAGAGGGATCGAGGAGACCAGTCCGCCGTCGAGATGATGCTCGCCGTCGATCTCCACCGGTGGCAGCAGGCCGGGGACCGCGCTGGACGCCAGGATCGCGTCGACGAGCGATCCCGACGAGAGGTACACGGCCGACGACCGTTCGATGCTCGCCGCCACGCACTCGAAGGGCACGGCGAGATCGTCGAACGAGTCGGTCCCGACGGC
Source organism: Actinomycetota bacterium (assembly GCA_039198505.1). Lineage (GTDB taxonomy): Bacteria > Actinomycetota > Acidimicrobiia > Acidimicrobiales > Ilumatobacteraceae > Ilumatobacter_A. The sequence continues at coordinate 5,091 of JBCCTP010000115.1, forward strand.
GTCGGCGACGAGGCGACGGAAGCGGTCGTTGTCGTACAGGTGGGTCTTGGTCGACCAGAGGGTCTTCAATCGCTCGACGAGCGAGTTGTCGAGCACGCCCGAGCGGTCGATCGATGTCCACGTCTCGGCGAGTCGGTCGATCGCCGACCCGTCGCCGGTGGTGGCGAACGCGGCGCCGTTCAACGCGCCGATCGACGTTCCGACGATCACGTCGGGACGGATGCCGCGCTCGTGCAACGCCCTCAGCATGCCGACCTCGTGAGCCCCGAGGTGCCCGCCTCCGCCCAGGACGAACGCCGTGGTCATCGCGGGGTCCGGGGCTCGTTCATCCCGACAGCCTGACCGACGCGTCGGGTCCGCGGACGAAACACGTCGACTCCGTCAAACAAACATGCTGTATGTTTGAAGCATGCTCCGTCCGCCGACACCGTCCGGAATCGCCCACATCGCACTCACCGTCACCGATCTCGACCGAAGCGTCGAGTGGTACTCACGTCTCTTCGGTGCCGAGCCGCTCGTCCGAACGACGATGTTGAAAGGAACGGAGCACGAGTACCGGATGGCGGTCTGGCCCGAGCTCGGTCTCGGCCTCCATCATTTCGACGACCAGCGACCGGAGGCGTTCAGCGAGCGACGGCCGGGACTCGATCACCTGGCCTTCACGTGTGCGGACATCGACGAACTCCGCGCCTGGCAGCGACACCTCGACGAACTCGGAATCGAGCGCAGCGGGGTCCTCGACGAGCCGTACGGGTCGGGCCTCGCGTTCCGCGATCCCGACGACATCGCGCTCGAGTTCTTCGTGGACGCGTCGTGAGCCCCGCACACCGTCACGACAGCGAGCTCACGACGAGCGAGATCCTCGCAGCGGCCAGACAACTCTTCGCCGAGCAGGGATACGCAGCCGCTCAGACGACACAGATCGTCGACCAGGTCGGTCTCACGCGGGGTGCGCTCTACCACCATTACGGCAGCAAGACCGGCTTGTTCGAGGCGGTCGTCGAACGGATCCAGGCCGAACTCGCCGAGTCGGTCCAGGCCACGGCGGCGGGTGCGCCCGGCGACGCGCTCGACCAACTTCGCGCCGGGTTCACCGCGTACCTCGACCTCGCGACGCAACCCGACGTGCGACAGGTCCTGCTCATCGACGGACCCAGCGTTCTGGGCTGGCAGCGGTGGTACGAGATCGACGCGGACCACGCGTTCGCGTCGACCCGGGCTGCCGTGGCGCGTGCGGTCGATCGAGGAGAGATGCGATCCGGACCGGTCGACGAGATGACCCGCCTCCTCCTCGGCGCTCTCACCCACGCAGCGCTCGCCATCGGAGCGGCCCCCGACGTCGGCACCTCGCTCCGCCAGCATTCGACCGCGATCGATCTGCTCCTCGCCGGGCTGTCGCCGGCCAGCTGAACTCGTCGCTCACCCGCCAGCCCGATCATCCCGTTGCGGCCATCGGACCGCGGGCGCGGTCGGCGCTGGGTGGCGTGCCGAACTTGCGTGAGTACTCCCGGCTGAACTGCGTCGGACTCTGATAGCCGACGGCGAACGCCACCTCGGTGACCGTTCGGTTGCCGACGCCGAGCTGGTCGCGAGCCTCGAGCAGTCGGAGCTCCTTCTGGTACTGCAGCGGCGTCGTGGCGGTGACCGCACGGAAGTGCTCGTGGAACGACGACGCGCTCATTCCGGCCGAGCGGGCCAGGTCGGGCACGGCGAGCGGCTCGGCGAGATGCGTCCGGATGTGACCGATCGCCTTGGCGATGCGGCTCGCGTGGCTCTCGCGGTGCAGTAGCCGTCGGAGCACGGCACCGTGCTCGGCCAGCAGCAGCCGGAAGTGGATCTCGTGCACGACGAGCGGTGCGAGCACTGGAGCCTCGGTCGGCGAGTCGCACAGAGCGAGAAGACGTCCGAACGCGTCGATCACGGCCTCGTCGGCGGTCCCGACGTCGAGTGCCACCGCTCGCCGATCTCTCGAGTCGGCGTCGACCCCGTCCACACCGTCGACGTCGTCGACGAGCCGTCGGAGCAGCGCGACGTCGAGGTCGAGGATCAGCGCGAGGTAGGGCCGCTCGGCGGACGCCTCGGTGATCCGCGACCGGATCGGGAGTTCGTGGCTGACGATGATCGACCGGCCCTCTTCGCACAGGACCGCCTCACGACCGAGCTCGACGACCTTGGACCCCTGAAGGATCAGGCACACCACCGGCCGGTACAGCGTGGCGACGAGCGGCGACGGAGTCGGGGACTCGACCACGCCGAAGCCGTCGATGCCCGAGGGGACGAATCGGCCGAATTCTGAGGGTGACGAGGATGCTCGGTCGAGCCTCCGGGACAGTTCGATGACCTCGTGCATCGTCGTGGCTGCCATGCCGAGAGCGTAGAGATCGCCGTGCCACTCGTCGAGTAGGAGTCCGAGGGTTCGGAGGATCAGGCAACGACGTCGGACGAATCGGCATGACGGCTCGGCGACCGATCCGTACGTTCGATCTCGACCCATCCCCCTCCCCCAGGAGACCGACATGACGGAGACCGCCATGACCGAACAGATCGCACTCATCACCGGCGGCAGCCGCGGACTCGGCCGCTCGATCGCGCTCCACCTCGCCGCCGAGGGCGTCGGCGTCGCCATCACCTACCTGTCTCGTGAGGACGAGGCAGCGGCGGTCGTCGCCGAGGCGCAGGCCCTCGGGGTCGGCGCTGTCGCCCTCCAGCTCGACACCGGTGACACCACCGCGTTCGACGACTTCGTCACACGATTCAGCACGGCGCTCGACGAGACGTGGGGTCGGTCCGACTTCGATCATCTCGTCAACAACGCCGGGATCGGCATCCACAGCCCGTTCCTCGAGACGACCGAGGAACAGTTCGACCAGTTGCTGAACATCCACCTCAAGGGCGTGTTCTTCCTCACGCAGCGACTCGTCCCGCTGATGGTCGACGGCGGCCGCATCGTCAACATGTCGACCGGTCTCGCCCGCTTCTCGATGCCGGGCTACAGCGTGTACGGCGCAGCGAAGGGCGCCGTCGAGGTGCTCACCCGCTACCTCGCCGCCGAACTCGGTGGGCGGGGCATCTCGGTCAACGCCGTCGCACCCGGCGCGATCGAGACCGACTTCGGCGGGGGCGTCGTGCGCGACGTCCAGGCGTTGAACGACCAGATCGCCTCGATCACCGCGATGGGTCGAGTCGGGTTGCCCGATGACGTGGGCGGCGCCGTGGCGAGCCTGCTGACGGGTGGCACTCAGTGGATCACCGCACAGCGGATCGAGATCTCCGGCGGCATGAACCTCTGAGCCCAGGAGCTCCTGGGACGTGCTCAGTCGCCGTCGGTCCGCTCCCGCTGGATCGCGACGGCGGCGAGGTGCATCTCGTCGCCCTCCGGTCCCGGCTGGCGTCCGGTGAGCTCCACGAGGGCGTCGAAGTTGCCGTAGGTGACGAGGCGATCTCCCGGGCGGATCTCGGTGTCGGCCCGGGGGACGCCGACGTAGTTGCCGGCGGCCCGCTCGATCCCCAGCACGGTGACACCCTCCCACGGAGCTCGAGCTCGCCGAGCGTCCGACTGCACAACCACGCCCCGGCCTCGACGTCGATCTTCAGGACGGCGTGGCCGTCGGTCAGGTGGAGCAGCCCGGCGTAGTCCTGGAGCTCGAGGTCGGTGAAGCGGGTCAGCAGCCGGGTGAACAGCACCGTGAGCAGGCGATCGACCCATCGGCTCCGCGCGACGACCAACACGATGAGACATCCGACGACGAGCACGATCAGCCGCGTGTTGCCGGTGCTCGACTCCTGGCCGACGAACGAGATCGACAGCGTGGCCACGGCGGTCACGAGACCGGCGCTGCCGATCAGCATCAGGAACATGATGATCCGCCGACGGGCCGGATGATCGACCACCGCCTCCGCTTCCGAGGTGGTGAATCCGGAGCCCGAGAGTGCCGAGCGAGCTTGGAAGCGGGCGACCTCCGGCGACATGCCGGTGAGGGTGAGGGCGACCGTCGCGACGCGGGTGGCCGTCAGTGACGCGACCACCACGAGGAAGAACGTCACGAGAGCGATCATCGAACGGGACCTCGGAGACAGCACGGACTCGACACGGCACGACAGTAGGAGTGACGAACGTCCGGGGCTTGACGCCGAACATCAGTGGAGACTAATGATGAGTGATGGCTGATGTTTCGACGGCGCTCGCCGCCGTCCACGATCCGAACCGACGGCGTATCCTCGAACTACTGCGGTCCGGCGAACGGAGCGTCCGCGAGCTGACCGACGAGCTCCCGGTCACGCAGTCGGCGGTCTCACAACACCTGAAGGCGCTGCGCGACGCCGACCTCGTGGCCGTGCGTCCGGTCGGGACCCGGCGCCTCTACCGGGTCGACCACGACGGTCTCGGGTCTCTGCGCGCGTGGGTCGACTCGTTCTGGGACGACGCGCTGACCGCCTTCGTCGCCCACGTCGAGAACAGCGACGGCGGCGACGACCGCAACGGTGACGGCGACGATGCGATCGACGGGGCGCCGTCATGACCGCCCCCGTCATCCGCAGTGCCTGGGTCGAGCGATCGATCGACGACACGTTCCGTATCTTCACGAGCGAGATCGGCGCGTGGTGGCCGCTCCCGACCCATGGCGTCTTCGGCGACCGTTCCGGAGGCGTCGCCTTCGACGATGACCGGCTCGTCGAGCGGTCGACGGACGGGAGTGAAGTGGTGTGGGCCGAGGTGGTGACCTGGGATCCGCCCATCCGCGTCACGCTCGCGTGGCACCCGGGTCGGGGCGCCGAGGAGGCGACCACGGTCGACATCTCGTTCGAGGCGACCGACGACGGCACTCGTGTGGTCATCGAACACTACGGATGGGAGCGGCTCGGTCCGGACGCGATCGAGCGGCGTCGGTCGTACGTCGGGCCCAACGCGTGGGGTGCCGTCCTCGATCACCTCGCCGACTCGGTACGCGCCGACCACGGCGGCCTCGACGATCTTCGCCGAGCCCAGGAGCGGTACCTGGATGTCGCGGGAGAAGCGCTCGCCGCATCGGCGCCGACGACGGACGGAGTCGCTCAATCCGACGACTGGACGGCCGAGCAGGTCGTCGCCCACGTCGCCCTCAACGACCTCGCCCTGCTCCAGGTGTGCCAGGCGCTCGTGCACGGCCGACCGGCACGATTCGAGAACGCCACCGCGCAGTCGCCGGAGGCCATACAGACCTGGCTCTCCACGAGCGCCGATCAGGACCACACGATGCGCCGGGCGACGTCGGCGGCGGTCCAGCTCCGGGCTGCACTCGCCCGGCTGTCGCCCGAGCAACTCGACACGACGGTCCCCTGTCTCCTCACGCACGACGGCGAGGTCGTGCTCGACGGGGAACGTCCCTGGGGTGCGCTCGCGATCACGACCCAGACCGAGATGCATCTCCCCGCGCACACCGAGCAGCTCGCCGACCTGACAGCGGACGTCGCTTCCACCCACTCGTGACCGCCCGGCCGGAGCCCGGCGCCGACCGGTCGGTACGGTCGCTCGGGTGCCCGAACGCCTTCTGTCGCTCGCTGCGGGGACCGTTCCCGAGCTGACCCCCGTCGAGATCGTGAGCGTCGCAGCCGAGGCGGGATGGCCGGCGACCGGGCTGTGGTTCGACGGTGCCTCGTGGAACGACGACACGACGCGCGGCGTGCGCCGGGCGCTCGACGACACCGGGATTCGAGCGCTGGATCTCGAACCGATCTTCATCACGCCCGACGGAGACCACGGCGAGCGCATGATCGACATCGCTGCTGCGGTCGGCGCGAGCAACCTGCTGGCGGTCGGACTGGGGATCGAGGCGCCCGCACTCATCGACCGTCTCGGCGAGCTCGGCGATCGAGCGGCGGACGCAGGCGTCACGGTCGCGCTCGAGTTCGGGAGACTCTTCGCCACCGACGATCTCGGCGCTGCCCTCGACGTGGTCGGTCGCGCCGCTTCGTCG
>JBCCTP010000116.1:0-10941 GCA_039198505.1 Actinomycetota bacterium
AGCCAGACCGACGCGGCGGTGACGATGACGAGCGTCGAGAGGGTGATGAGGTCGCGCCAGACGCGGTGACGGCGCAGCACGAGCGCGAGGGCCGACGACAGGAGGGGCAATGCGACGATGAGCGAGATCAGCGTGCCGCCGAGTTCGAAGTCGTTCACGACGCCCCCGATCCGGGGCTCGCCTCGGCGGAGTCCTCGGCGTCGGACCCGCTGATGCCCTCGTCGAACGTCGAGGCGTCGAACGGCGGGTCGTGCTCGGCGGCCGCAGCGGCGATCCGCTTGTCCTCGAGGTCGTCCTCGACGAGGTCGTCGTCGGTGAGCTGACGGCTCCGGCGTGCGAGGGCGAGGAGGAAGAGGCTCAGGCCGAACGCGATGACGATGGCCGTGAGCGAGAGCGCCTGCGGGAGCGGATTCGACAGCTCCTCGGGCTCCGCGTCTCCGACGACGGGCGCCTCGCCCGCTCGCCCGCCGGCGACGAGCAACCCGATCACCGCGGCGTGTCCGAGCAACGAAAAGCCGAGCACGATGCGCGTCAGCGCACGCGAGGTCGCGAGGTACACGCCGATCGCGGTCAGCGCACCGACGAGCAGGGCGAGCGTGAGGTTCACCGCACACCCTCCTCGGAGGCCTCGGCGTCGACCGTGTCGGTGGCGTCACCGGGGTCGGCACCGCCGAGTGCGCCGACGCCCAGCCCATCGAGGACGGCGATCGCGAGTCCGACCACGACCGCGACCACGCCGGCGTCGAAGATCAGCGCGGACCCCGACTTGACCTTCCCGAGCACCGGAACGTCGGCCTCGACCACGATCTGGTCGAGGAGCGGTTCACCGAACGCGAGCGGGAGCACGGCGACCAGCCCCGCCGCGACGATGCCCGATCCGAGGAACAGGTCGGAGCGCCGGGGCCAGCTCAATCCGGTGACGGCGCGCAGTGCGATGACCGCCGAGGTGACGAGTCCGGCAGCGAAGCCGCCGCCCGGCTGGTTGTGGCCGGCGAAGAACAACCAGACGGCGACGACCAATGCGAGAGGACTGACGAGTTGAACCCCCGCGTGGACGACGACGGAACGTTCGGCGATCACGCGTCGACCTCCTCACGCTGCCGGGACCCATCGGGGGCGGGGTCCTCTTCATCGTGTCGCCCGGCTCGGGCGAGTGAGACCACGCCGATCGCGACGACCACGAGCACGACGATCTCACCGAGCGTGTCGAGTGCTCGCATGTCGGTCAGGATGACGTTGACGATGTTGTCGCCGCCTCCGTCGAGGACCGACTCGCGGGCGAAGTCGGACAGTGGCGGCTGCCCCTCGGGGTCGCTGCCGGCGACGAGGAGACCGACCGTGACGGCGACGCCGATCGCCAGGGACACCACGATGCGGGTCGAGCGCCAGACGAGCCCGACGGCCGGGAAGTCTCGGTCGAGATGCTTGAGGCCGACGACGAATCCGACGACGATCACGGTTTCGACCAGGAGCTGCGTCAGTGCGAGGTCGGGCGCTCCCTGCAGCACGAACAGTCCGGCGATGCCGAAGCCGACGGCACCGAGGGCGAGCGCCGCACCGATTCGCCGGGACACGAACACCGTCCCCGCGGCGCCGACCACGGTGAGCAGGGCGAGGATCGGTTGGGCGCCGTGGTCCCACCACTCGACGTCGTCGATCTGTCCGGTGAAGAAGGGGATCGCGGCCAGGGCGGCGACGAACGCAGCGGTGGCGAGGTAGAGCGGGAGCGATCCGTGCTGCACTCGCGCGGCGACCAGCTTGGCGGCGCGGAGCACGCCGGCGATGCCCTCGTCGGCGAAACCTGCACCCAGCGGACGCGGTTCGCGTCCGAGCGGCCACCGCAGCACCGCGAGACCGACGACGATTCCGCCCGCCACGATGCCGATCGAGATCTGGAACGCGGTGTTCGAGAAACCGGGCCACTGCTTGAGGGTCGACGAGGCCGCCGACGCATCGAGCACGACCGCTGCGTCGCGGGTCAGGGTGACGAAGGTGCTGAGGGCGATGAACGCGACGATGCTCAGGACACCGAGGACGGCGGAGATCTGGATCGCAGGACGAGCGGGCTCGGGCGTCGGCTCGGGGACGGCCTCGATCGATCCGTCGCCGGAGTCGGACCGGCGTGCCGGTCCGAACACCCCGACGAAGAACCGGGTGGTGTACGCGACCGTCAGCACCGAGCCGCCGATCACGCCGGCCAACATCACGCCGTACTCCCAGCCGTCGAGGCCGAGGGCCGCTTCGACCGCACCCTCCTTGGCGGCGAACCCGACGACGGGTCCGGCGCCGGCCATCGAGAGGCCGGACACCAGCGCGACCGCGGTCGCCGTGGGCATCGTGCGCCACAGCCCACCGAGCTGGTCGATCCGGCGGGTCCCACAGCGGACGTCGACCTCGCCGATCACCATGAACAGTGCGGCCTTGAAGATGGCGTGAGCGCCGACGATGGCGACGGCTGCGAAGGTGGCCTTGCCGTCGCCCAGCGAGAGCAACGCGATCATCAGGCCGAGCTGGGAGACGGTTCCCCAGGCGAGGATGAGCTTCCCATCGACCTGACGGAGCGCGCCGACCGCACCCCACACCATCGACACCAGGCCGAACGAGACGCCGACCGGCGTCCACGCCGCGGTCTCGGAGAACGCGGGAGCGAGCACGGCGACGACCACGACGCCCGCCTTCACCATGGTGGCCGAGTGGAGGTAGGCGCTGACCGGGGTGGGCGCCGCCATCGCTCCCGGCAACCAGACGTGGAAGGGGACCTGCGCCGACTTCGTGGCCGCAGCGACCAGCACCAGCACCGCCGCGAGCTCGGCGGTCGCGCCATCGAGCAGCGGCAGGTCGCGCAGCGCGGCAGAGCCGGCACCGTCGACGAAGAGCACGACGCCGGCGAGCAGCGCGAGGCCGCCGGCCCCGGTGATCATGAGGGCACGTCGAGCCGCATCGCGGACCGGGCCCTTCTCGTTCTTGGTCCCGACGAGGAGGTAGCTCGTGATCGACGTGAGCTCCCAGAAGACGAACAGCGTCCAGATCGAGTCGGCGAGGACGAGTCCCAGCATCGATCCGGAGAAGGCGAGCATGGTGGCCGCGAAGCGGTCGAGACCTGCGGCGTTCGGGCCGAAGTATCCGGCGGCGTAGATGCCGACCATCACACCGATCCCCGACACGATCGTGGCGAGCAACAGCGAGAGCGGATCGACGACCACGGCGATCTCGAGATCGAGGCCGGACACCCAGTCGAACGACATCCGGTCGACGTCGCCGTCGCCGGCCAGTCGCGAGACGGCCCAGATCGTGGTGGCGGCCGGCGGGGTGATGGCGAGGATCAGCGTCGACCAGCCCGCACGAGACGCGGAGCCGGATCGTGCGATGAGGCCCAGGACTCCACCAACATGGAGGAGCAGGAGGATCCAGACCATCGGTGGGCGAGCCTACGACGGCCGCCGCGGCTTCCGTGCCATCCAGTAGCTACGTCCGAGTAGCTACGTCGAATCGGCTACATCTCGCGACCGACGATCGCACGGCGAGGTCGGAACATGCATCATCGATCGTGTGTGATATGCAGGTGCGATGTCCGATGACGGCCACGATCCGTCCCGCGACGATTCGGACCCGTTGGCACGCCGGCTCGTCGACCCGGAGGTCCCCCTCCCGTCCTGGACCTTCCTCTCCAATCACGCCCACGTGCTGATCGCACTCGACCACGACCCCGAGCTGCGTCAGCGAGACATCGCCCATGTGGTCGGGATCACACCGGGCGCGGTGGTCCGGATCCTCCAAGAGCTCGAGGAGGCCGGTTACGTCGAGGTCGAACGCATCGGGCGACGCAACCGGTACTCGATCCGACGCGACCAGGCGCTCCGCCACCCCCTCGAAGCCCACCACGAGGTGGGTGACCTCCTCCAGTCGCTTCACTGAGCAGCGGATCACCGACGCTTCGAGCCGGTCGCCGGTCGCCGTCACCCTCAGGAGTCGTCGGCGTGCCGGGCTCGCCCCGCGCGGAGGATCTGTCGGGCGGTGTCGGCGGCCGAGCGACTCCAATCGACCGCGAATCCGAGTCGTTGCATGTCGACGTTGAACTCGCCGAGACACAGCACCTGATAGGCGAGCGCGCGCGCCTCGGCCATCGCGAGTCGCGGGCGTTCGCGGCAGATGGCGTCGGCGATCGTGTCGATGGTGGCGGTGTAGGTCGTTCGAATCCCGGTCGCGAGCTCGTCGTTACGTCGCGCTTCGCCGAGGAGGGCGTTGAACGCCTGGTCGTCGGTGTCACTACCGGACGTGTAGGCCAGCCCGAAGAGGTAGCCGACGACGTCGTCGATCGAGGGTGAGCTGCCGAGCTCGCGTTCCGCACGCTCGTCGTACCGTCGCGCGAGGGTCTGGAACGTCGCGGTGACGAGGTCGTCTCGGTTGCCGATGTGGTGGCGGATCGCGGGTCGCAGCACGCCGGCACGCTCGGCCACGTCGTTCAGCGTGACCGCATGGAGTCCGCGCTCGGCGACGAGCGCGATGAACGACTCGATGATCTGCTCGCTGCGTTGCGCCTGGACCGAGGGGCGTCCCGGACCGCGCATCCCGCCGGTCATCACACTCCCCGATCGCCGGTCACCTCGACGAACAGTAGGCCGGGCGCGGCGCGCCTCTCCGGTGCACCTCGCCGGCGCCCGGCAACCGTGCGATGTGACGGCGTTCGCACTGACCCGACGATCCGTCGTCTCGGTCGATCGCTACATTGTTTTTCATCATGATCATCAATCGAGTCTCAACCGAACGCGATCCGGCTCGGCCGCGTTCCCGGCGATGGTTCCTCGGCCTGGCCGGCAGCTCGGCGATCGCCGCTGCGTGCGGCGGGCGCACTGGGTCGACGCCGGAGTCAGAATCGGAGTCGACGTCCGGCTCCGCACCCGAGACGCCTGCTCCCACCACGTCCGGCGAGGCCGACAGCGACGGGTCAGCCGGCTCGGAGACCGACCTGCCGGGCGTCGACGATGTCATCATCGTCGGCGCCGGTGCCGCCGGGATGACGGCCGCCCACCTCCTCGTCCGACATGGACGCGGCGTCCGGATCCTCGAAGCGGCCTCGACACACGGTGGCCGCATCAGGGCCGAGTTCGATTTCGTCGACTTCCCCGTCTCACTCGGCGGGGAGTGGCTCATCGCTCCCGAGAGCGAGCTCGCCGACATCGTCAGCGATCCGGCGGTGCCCATCACCGCCAGCGTCGAACGGTACGACCCGGCCTCCTCCAGCGGGTACCACGATGACGACGTCGGACTCGTCATCGAACCGTTGGGGGAGTTCGACTACCTGAACTTCGTCGATGGCTCGTGGCTCGACTTCTTCGACGATCACATCGTCGAGGGCATCGCGGACCGGATGACCTTCGACACTGAGGTCGTCGAGATCGACTGGACCGACACGGTGGTCCGCCTGACCGACGCGAGCGGCGATGTCCACCGGTCTCGGCACGCAATCGTCACGGCGCCCCTCGCTGTCCTCCAGCGAGGTGACATCCGATTCGTTCCACCGCTCCCCGACGACACGCAGAGCGCGATCGACGCGGCCGTCGTCTGGGGCGGCATCAAGGTGTTCGTCGAATTCACCGAGCGCTTCTACCCCACGTTCCTCGAGTTCGCGGACAGCGACACGCGCACGGGCCAGCGGACGTACTACGACGCCGCGGCGCACCACGACACCGACACCGCCGTCCTGGGCTTGTTCGCCGTTGGCACCGCCGCTGAGCCGTACCAGGCACTCTCGGGCGATGCGCTCCGCGACCACGTGCTCGCCGAACTCGACGACGTGTTCGACGGTGCGGCGTCGCGCACCTACGTCCGCCACGTCGTGCAGGACTGGTCGGCGGAACCCTTCATCGGTCAGGCCTATCTGAACGATCACGAGGACCCGGCGATCCCACGAGCGCTGGCGACGCCGCTCGGCGATCGTGTGTTCTTCGCGGGCGACGCGTACACGAGCCACGACGACTGGGGTGGCGTCGACGATGCCGCTCAGTCGGCCCGCGACACCGTCGCACGGATCGTCGGCTGAGACATGGCCGTGGGCAACGCATCCGAGCGGTCGGCGTGGTGGATCGTCCTCGGGGTCATCACGGGCGTCGTCATCGGCACGGCGGTTGGCGCAGCCACGGACTCGACATCGAGTGGAGTCGCCGTCGGCATCGCGATCGGGGCGGCGATCGGAACGGCGATCTCCGCCCGTCGGCGAGACGCCAGGTGATCCGACGTCTCGGCGTCACGCATCGACCGGCTGCGGTTTGCTCCCCGCGTCCCGAGCGCTCGACCGAGTTCGCCCTTGCGGAAGTTACCGGTGGGTAACTACGGTTCGGGTATGCGAGAGAGCATCGACACGGTGGGGGTCCTCGGATCGGGGATCATGGGAGCAGGTCTCGTCGAGGTGGCGGCACGTTCGGGGCGGCAGGCGGTCCTGCGGTCCCGCACGACCGAGAGCGCCGAACGCGCTCTCGCGCAGGTCGCGAAGGGCCTCGACAAGCAGGTCGCGAAGGAGAAGATCACCCCCGACGAGCGTGATGCGATCCTCGGCCGCATCACGGCCACCGACGACATCGACGCCCTCGGCGGGTGCGACCTCGTCATCGAGTCGGTGGTCGAGGATCTCGACGTCAAGAAGGACCTGTTCCGGCGCATCGACGCCGTCGTCGGCGACGGAGCGGTCCTCGCCACCAACACCTCGACCCTCCCGATCGTCGAGATCGCGATGGTCACGCAGCGCCCTGAGGCCGTGTGCGGCATCCACTTCTTCAACCCCGCCCCGATGATGAAGCTGGTCGAGGTCATCCGGCCGATCACCGCCGCCGACGAGACCATCAAGACCGCCATGATCTTCGCCGAGTCGTGCGGGAAGGACGCGGTCGAAGTGGTCGACCGCGCGGGCTTCATCGTCAACGCCCTGCTGTTCCCGTACCTCAACAACGCCGTCAAGATGTGGGAGCACGGCACGGCGTCGATCGAGGCCATCGACACCGCCATGAAGGGCGGATGCAACTTCCCGATGGGGCCGTTCGCACTGCTCGATCTCGTCGGCCTCGACACCACCGTGTCCATCCTCGAGGCCCTCTACGACGAGTTCCGCGACCCGAACTACGCGCCGGCCACCACGCTGAAGCGCATGGTCGTCGCCGGCCACCTCGGACGAAAGACCGGCCGGGGCTTTCTCACGTACTGATTCCCGAACGGCTTTTCACCACAAGTTCGGGGCCGGAGTTGACACTGAAGTCCACGATCGGGTTCCGTGGCCGACGTGGAGCTCGCCCGACTCCAGGTCGAGCCGCGACCGAGCCGGTTCGTGATGCCCGACCCCACCGACGCGCCCGTCGGCCACGACGTGATCGCCGTCGGCGCGGATCTCGAGCCGGGCACCCTCGTTCAGGCGTACCGCAGCGGTCTGTTCCCGATGCCGGACGATCCCGATCGTCGCAGCGGCGGTCGGATCGGCTGGTACTCGCCCGATCCGCGCGGCGTCATCCCGCTCGACGGTCTCCACGTCAGCCGCTCGCTCCGACGCAGCATGCGCGAGGTCGACGTGACGTTCGACGAGGACTTCGAGGGCGTCGTCCGCGGGTGCGCCGACCCCTCGCGACCGGGCCGCTGGATCACCGAGCGGTTCGTCGAGGCCTACACCGAACTCCACAAACTCGGATGGGCGCACTCGGTCGAGGTGCGCCACGACGGCGAACTCGTCGGAGGCCTGTACGGGGTGCGGATCGAGCGATTCTTCGCCGGCGAGTCGATGTTCCACCGTCGCACCGACGCCTCCAAGGTGGCGCTCGTCGCCACGGTCGAGGCGTTGCGAGCTGCGGGCGCCGTGTTGTTCGACGTGCAGTGGACCACGCCGCACCTGCGATCGATGGGAGCGGTCGACATCGGGCGACCCGAGTACCTCGAGATCTTGACGACAGCGATCGAACCGTCCTGACGGTCACGGCCGTCACCGGCACCACCACCGACACCGGCAGCACCACCGACATCACCGGGCCGGACGCGTCGAGAGCGGTGGACGTCGTTGTCCACCGCCCTCGGCGACCGTCGCCGGCCGGATCCGCCTTCCGGCCGGCGTGGTTCCCACCACGGGGAAACCGTTTCCGAGGAGACCGGCAAGGGGGAGGGATCCGGCCACCTCGGAAAGGACTTGGTGTGTCACGTCCCACGATGAGGACAGTGAATTCTTCGGCCCATGGAGACGCCGACTTGAGCTCGATCGCAGAATTTTCCGCAGCGCCGCGATTCTCGGCGGCCACGACGACCCGAGGAGACTGAGCACGATGACGACCGAGACGACCGACGGCGCTGCGCCACCCACCGACGAACCGGCTGCGACTCGACGTGAACGTGACCGTCCGTGGATGATGCGGACGTACTCGGGGCACTCGACTGCGGCGGCGTCGAACGAGCTGTACCGGACGAACCTGGCGAAAGGGCAGACCGGCCTGTCCATCGCGTTCGACCTGCCGACGCAGACGGGGTACGACCCCGACGATCCGATGGCCAAGGGCGAGGTCGGCAAGGTCGGTGTGCCGGTCTCGCACCTCGGACACATGCGGACGCTGCTCGACGGGATCCCACCCGGGCAGATGAACACCTCGATGACGATCAACGCGACGGCGGCCTGGCTGCTGGCGCTCTACGTCGCCAACGCCGAGGAGCAGGGGATCTCGTCGACCGAGCTCCGCGGCACGACCCAGAACGACATCGTCAAGGAGTACCTGTCGCGGGGCACGTACATCTTCCCGCCGGCCGAGTCGCGCCGACTCATCGTCGACATGGTCGCTTGGTCCTCCGAGCACGCTCCGAAGTGGAACCCGATGAACGTCTGCTCGTACCACCTCCAGGAGGTCGGAGCGACGCCGGTGCAGGAGATCGCGTACTCCTTCGCGACGGCCATCGGCGTGCTCGACGCCGTGCGCGACTCCGGCCAGGTCAGCCCGGACCGATTCCCGCAGGTGTTCGGGTCGATCTCGTTCTTCGTCAACGCCGGCATCCGCTTCATCGAGGAGATCTGCAAACTCCGCGCGATGACCGACATGTGGGCCGAGATCGGTCGCGAACGGTACGGCGTCACCGACGACAAGGCGCTCCGATTCCGGTACGGCGTCCAGGTCAACTCCCTCGGACTGACCGAAGCACAGCCCGAGAACAACGTGCAGCGCATCGTGCTCGAGATGCTCGCCGTCACGATGTCGAAGTCGGCTCGTGCCCGCTCGGTGCAGCTCCCGGCGTGGAACGAAGCGCTGGGCCTCCCCCGACCGTGGGATCAGCAGTGGTCGCTCCGCATGCAGCAGGTGCTGGCGTTCGAGACCGACCTCCTCGAATACGACGACGTCTTCGAAGGGTCGAAGGTCGTCGAGGGACGCACCGCCGAACTGCGGGCGGCGGCGCAGGCCGAGCTCGACGACGTGCTGTCGATGGGCGGGGCGTTCGAGGCCGTCGACACGCTGAAGTCCCGGCTGGTCCAGTCGATGGCCGAACGCACGCGCCGGATCGAGTCGGGGGACCAGACGGTCGTCGGCGTCAACGACTTCGTCGATTCCGAGGAGTCACCGCTGTCGGGAGACGGCGACGAGATCCTGCGCGTCGATCCGGCGGTCGAGCAGGAGACCATCGACGACGTGGTCGCCTGGCGGTCCACCCGCGATCAGGCGGCGGTCGACGCCGCCCTCGACGAGCTGCGCCGGGTCACCGCCGACGGCGACAACGTCATGCCCGCGTCGATCGCACTCGCCCGCGCAGGTGGCACCACCGGGGAGTGGGGTCGCGTGATGCGCGACGTCCTCGGTGAGTACCGGGCCCCGACCGGCGTCGGCGGCGGAGCCGGATCCTCGTCCGGGCTGACCGAGGTGGCCGACCACGTGCGGTCGATGGCCGGCGGTCCGCCGAAGCTGCTGGTGGCGAAGCCGGGGCTCGACGGCCACTCGTCGGGCGCCGAGCAGATCGCAGTGGCGGCGCGGGATTCGGGCATGGAGGTCGTCTATGCGGGCATCCGACTCTCCCCCGCCCAGATCGCAGCGTCGGCACAGGACGAGGATCCCGACGTGATCGGCGTGTCGATGCTGTCGGGATCACACCTCGAGCTCGTTCCCGACCTCCTCGAGCGCCTGCGCGGTCACGGCGTCGACGCGCCGGTCATCGTCGGCGGGATCATCCCCGAGGAGGACCGCGACACCCTCATCGGGATGGGCGTCGAGCGCGTCTACACGCCCAAGGACTTCGAGATCGCCCGCATCATGCGCGACATCGCCGACATCGTCGAGTCCCACCGCACGGCCGCCTGAGCGATCACGAGTCGAGCAACGCGACGCTCGGTGAGAGGCCTGCGGCGAGCCGGCTCCGCGCGGTGTCCGCTCGCTGTCGGGCTGCACGGCGACCACGGACCGGGTTCGACGCGACCTCGGCACCGGACCGGTCGACGACCACCACCGTCCACGGTCGTCGGACGATCAACCACGCAGCGAGGCTGACTCCGACGAGCAGCAACCAGACCACGAGGTCGACGAGGAACAGGACGAGGATCCAGAGGAACG
This sequence comes from Actinomycetota bacterium, assembly GCA_039198505.1. Lineage (GTDB taxonomy): Bacteria > Actinomycetota > Acidimicrobiia > Acidimicrobiales > Ilumatobacteraceae > Ilumatobacter_A. Next base: position 10,548 of record JBCCTP010000116.1, read on the forward strand.
GCGCGGCGATCACCAGGAGGACGATCGCTGCGATGCCCGCAACCACGATCAGCACCACTCCGGCGTCGTCGGCGGGCAGGTCGATCCCCTCCCACCAGCGCGTGGAGTCGTCGCCATCGTCGCGCTGGACGCGGCGCGTTCGGCGGCGCGCCGCACGTTGCGCCGACCACCGTTCCCGGAACCGCTGCAGCGGGTGGGCACGGTGCACCGGCCGCCGCACCTCGACCGTGTACTCGCCGGCTCCGGACAGGTCCGGCTGACCGGGGCCGCCGCTCATCGGTCCATCCTGTCAGCGCGTGGCGCGACGCGAGTCAGGCGGCAGACTTTCGGACGTGCCGACGACGCTCGAACCCGTTCAGGTCGAAGAGCCTGACGTCGACGAGTCCGCCGAGGC
>JBCCTP010000117.1:0-10925 GCA_039198505.1 Actinomycetota bacterium
CCTCATCGGAGGTGTCCTCCTCATCGTGACCGCGGTGCTCAACCCCGAAGGGATCGCCGGCGGGTTCCATCGCGATCGTCGGGGCCGGGACGGCGAGCGTCGACCGGGCCGAGGCGACCAGGGGCCGGCGGAGGGATCGACCGAATCGGCGAGCGCCGACCGGGTCGTCGAGACCACCGCCTCCTGACACCGCCTACGGTCGGCGCATGTCGTCATCCGTCCCCGATCCGATCGTGCCGACCCCCGACCGCCCACTCGTGTACGTCGCAGGCCCGCTGTTCGACGAAGGGGAGCGCCACTGGGTCGAGACGATCGAGGCGATGCTGGTCGAACTCGGATTCACCACGTTCCTCCCGCACCGCGACAACCCTGACAAGACCGCGGACACCACCGGCGTGATCTTCCGCAACGACCTCGACCACCTGCAGCGGTGCGAACTCGTGGTCGCCAACCTCAACGGCATCACGACCGACGACGGCACCGCGTGGGAACTCGGGTACTCCCACGCTCGCGGCACGTATCAGATCGGCCTCCACACCGACTGGCGACGGCGGTTCGACGACGAGGTCGTGAACCTGATGATGGAGGAGTCGATCGACGAGCTCGTCCGTTCGCTCGACGATCTCCGCGACGCCGCCCGCCGTTGGTTCGACCGACGCTGACGAGCGCGCCGGCGATCAGCAGCCGACGGTGATCTGCACCCGGTTGTTCTCGTTGCCGCGACCCCAGTCCTGGGTCTCGATGAGTCCCACGATCTCGATCGTCGAGAGATCAGCTCCGTCGAGCGAGACCACTTCGGTCGAGTCGAAGAAGTCGCCGTTGTTGTTCGTGGTCGGTCCGATGTCGCCGATCGGGACGCCGTTCACCCGGACCGAGCGGAGCAGCGTCTCGGCAGCGTCGGCGCGAGCATCGAGTCGGATCTGGAGTTCGGACGGGTTGTCGCACGTGGCGGGCCGAGTGAGGTCGACCGGAGCGATCGTGTCGGATCCGGCGAGGGTGGCGGTGATGACACCGTCGGCGAACCCGAACGAGAAGGGCCGCGGCAGGGAGTCGGGCCAGGTGGTCGAGGCCTCGACCCGATTCGCCGACACGCCGAGGTCGTTCTCGCCGAGGTACACCTCGCCTCCGGAGCTGACCGCCTTGAAGCGCACGCCGATCGACGGATCGGCGATCGCCGAGCCACCGGCCGACACCACCACGGCGGGCGTTCCGCCGACGCCGGGGATCCCGGCGGGGCCACCTTCGAGGTAGTAGCCGAGCACGTCGATCACGACGTTGACCTCGCCGAACTCGTTGTAGACGTTGATGGCGCCGTCGGTGGAGAGCTTTGCGTCGACCTTGTTGGGGGTCGGGGGAGCGCCGGCGCTGACGTTGAGGTTCGAGAGCAGCGGTGGCTCCTCGAGATCGGCCGGGTACACACGGATGTTCGACGTGGCCGTCGGGTTCGTCGCCGTGACGTTCAGCGCGACTGCGATCGCCGACTCGGGCACGGCCAGGTCACCGGTGCATTCGCCGTTCTCGCCGGTGATCTGAACGGTGATGGCCTCGTCGGGTCCGAATGCACCGACCGCCTCCCCGATGGGCGCGGCCTCACGGGTGTCGGCGACTCGGCAGCCGTCGGTGGGTACGTAGGACGTCTCGATGTTGTTCGGTGCGGCCGTCACCCACCACCCGCCCGCGATCGCTGCGGCGGCGGTGGCGGCCGCGGTGGCGACGACCATGGGGCGCCGTTGTCCGGATCGCCGTCGAGATCGGTCGCTGTCGCCCGGTGTTTTCATGCTGCGGGTGGTGCTGAATCCGATGGCCATGGCCGGTCCCTCCGCGGTGAGGTGAGTCGGGTGATGAGTCGTGGATGCCGTCCCGTCGTGCCCCGCCCGACACCTGCGACGTTCCTCGACGGTAGCTCGCCGTCGCGCCCGGAGTCGGCCATCCCACAGCGCCGCGCCCTCAAGTCCTCGTCAGTTCGTGCCGATGGACCCGGTGTCCGGTCACGACACGACAGGAATCCTTCTCATGCCGAAGTTCGCCTACGCCGCCATCGACGCCAGTGGCTCACCCATCGAGGGTGTCACCAAGGCCGACACGATCGGTGCGGCGCGCGCCCTGCTCGTCGAGCAGAACCTGTTCCCGACGAAGATCGAGGAGACGCGTGGCCTGCTCGACTTCGAGCTGACCAAGGAGAAGGTCAAGAAGAAGGAGCTGATGCACTTCACGCGTCAGCTCGCCGTGTTCGTCAAGGCGGGGATCCCGCTGACCGATGCGCTCGTGACGATCGGCGACGAGACCGAAGACGTCGCGCTGCGCCGGGCGCTCTCGAACCTCATCGACGAGCTGCGGAACGGCGGACTGCTCTCTGCTGCCGCCGCCGAGCACCCCGAGGTCTTCCCCGACTACTACGTCGGCATCCTGCAGTCGGCCGAACTCACCGGTCGCCTCGACGAGGCGCTCGAGTCGCTCGCCGAGTACCTCGAACGCGAACTCGACACCCGGTCGAAGGTCGTCGGAGCACTCTCGTACCCCGGCGTCGTCATGATCATGGCGTTCGGCACGGTTCTGATCCTCGCCGGGTACGTCCTTCCTCAGTTCAAGCCGCTCTTCGAGGAGCTCGGTGCCGAGCTACCCCTCCCGACGAGGATGATGCTGTTCTTCTCGAGGTTCTTCACCGACCTCTGGTTCATCACGGCCGGTGTGTTCATCGTGTTCCTCGCGATCGGCCTGTTCCTGTTCAAGCACCCGACCGGGAAGGACTGGAAGGACCGCCTGGTCCTCAAGATCCCGATCGTGGGAGGCATCGTTGACTACGCCGTCCTCGAGCGCTTCTGCCGCATCCTCGGCGCGATGGTCGCCGCCGGCGTCCCTCTGCCCGAAGGCCTGAAGACGACCACCCAGGCGACGTCGAACATCCACTACCGCGAGCGCCTCGAGGCAGCTCGCGAGCAGATGCTCGAGGGTCGCGGCTTCTCCGGACCCCTCATCGAGACCGAGCTGTTCCCCGGTGCCGCCAAGCAGATGTTCAAGGTCGGCGAAGAGACCGGAACGCTCGACGAGCAGCTCGAGGTCGCGTCGATCTACTTCGACCGCGAGCTCGAGAGCCGCATCAAGAAGTTCACGACCTTGTTCGAGCCGATCATGATCGTGTTCGTCGGACTCATCGTCGGCTTCGTCGCCATCGCCCTCGTGTCGGCGATGTACGGCGTGCTCGGCGGACTGAACGAGGACGCCTGATCGTCGCTCGGCGACGATCGATCGACGGGTGTGTCAGCGAGCCAGGACGAGGTCGACGAAGTGCTGGCCGACGAACAGCGCCACGAGCGCCCCGAGACCGAGGAACGGTCCGAACGGGAGTGCGGTCGCGCCGTCGGCCCGACGCGTCGCCAGCAGCGGGATCGTGGCCACCGTGGCCAGGATGAAACCGAAGAAGATCGCCGGTGGGACGACGCCCGGGTTGAGGAATCCGACGAACGCACCGAGCAGCGGCGACAGGATCACGTCGCCCCAGCCGAAGCCGACCCCTTCGCCGTAGCGCCAGCTCGCCGCCGTGTAGATCGTCCACAGGATCGCGAACGCGATGGCCGCGCCCAGCGCCGCCATCCAGATGCGTTCGGGCTCACCGATGACCAACGCACCGACGATCAACAGCGCCGAACCGAGACCGAGACCGACGAAGGTCACCTCTCGTGGCAGCAGGTGCAGCCGGAAGTCGATCGCGCTGAGCGCCACGAGGGTCGAGCCGAACACGAGGTAGGCGGGCAGCAGGGCGACCGAGTCGGTGCCGGCGTCGAGGTCGCCGTGGAACCGGAGAGCCAGCGCCACCCAGACCGCCACGTTGGCGAGTTCGATCAGCAGGGGCTCGAGACCGATCCGGACGCCGCACCTGCGGCAGCGACCGCGAAGCGCCACCCAGCTCACGATCGGGACCAGGTCGCGGACGCCGAGCCGCAGACCGCAGTTCGGGCACATGCTCGGTGGCGAGTTGATCGAGCGGCCCTCCGGCACCCGGTCGGCGACCACCGTCAGGAACGACCCGATCACGGCGCCGAACGCCACGGCGCACGGGATCAGCAGGGCCAGGTTCATCGGGACCTCGGCCCCACGATCACTTCGACGACCACCTGCACGACCATCCCGACGACCACGTCCACGACCACTTCGACCAGCACCAGCTCCGGGTCCGTCCCGGCGCCCAGCGGAGGATAAACCACCATGCCCGAGATCGATCCGATGCTCGTTCAGCTCGCCACTGCCACCGTGCAGTCGGGAGCGTCCGACCTCCACCTGACCGTCGGCCGCCCGGCCACCGTTCGTCGCGACGGCACCCTCGTCTCGTTCGAGAACGTCGGCATCCTCCACGACGAGGAGATCGAGCGGATGGTCCACTCGCTCCTCGACGAGGAGCAGCGCGAGGAACTCGACACGCACCACCAGGTCGACTTCTCGTTCGGCGTCCAGAACGTGGGCCGCTTCCGCGCCAACGCGTTCAAGCAGCGGAGCTCGCTCGCTCTCGCACTGCGCGTCGTGCCGTTCCGCGTGCGTTCGCTCGAGGAGCTCGGTGCGCCGCAGGCGTGCACCACGCTGCTCAATCGTCCGTACGGCATCGTGCTCGTCGTGGGCCCGACCGGATCGGGCAAGTCGACCACCCTCGCCGCCATGGTCGATCGGATCAACGAGACCAAGCCGGTCCACATCCTGACCATCGAGGACCCGGTCGAGTACCTCCACAACCACAAGATGGCGATGGTCAACCAGCGAGAGGTGGGCACCGACGTCCGCACGTTCAACCAGGGTCTGAAGAGCGCCCTCCGTGAGGACCCCGACGTGGTGCTCCTCGGCGAGATGCGCGACCTCGAATCGATGGAGATCTCCCTCACGCTCGCCGAGACCGGTCACCTCGTGTTCGCCACCCTGCACACCAACGACGCGGCCCAGGCGCTCGACCGCATCGTCGACGTCTTCCCCGCGGAGCGTCGCGACCAGATCCAGATCATGCTGGCCGGTGCGCTCCAGGGTGTCATCTCCCAGCGACTCCTCCCGTCGATCGGCGGCGGGCGCGTCGCCGGCTACGAGGTGATGGTCGCCAACGAAGCCGTCCGCAACCTCATCCGTGAGGGCAAGTCGCGTCAGATGCGCAACGTCATCGCCACCGGCGGCGGTGAGGGGATGCAGACGATCGAGATGGACCTCGCCCGTCTGGTCGCCGCCGGCCTGATCGACATGGACACGGCGATGGCCTCCTCGGCGTACCCGAAGGAGATCCAGGCTCAGCTGGCGACCGCCCGAGCTCAGCTCCAGGCCCAGGCCACCACGGCCTCCGGCCAGGCTGGCTCGTCGGGCAGCGCGACGTACGCCGACGCAGCCGCCGGCTGATCGGTCGGCAGCCGCACCGCACACACAGCCTCAGCGAACATCCAGCCCGCCACCTCACACCCCAGCCCGACACCTCGACACCGGCCGAATCACGGAGGGACGACCGATGCCCGTCAAGAAACTCCCGTACAAGAACCTCGCCGGGGTCGTCCCGGTCCCCGCGGGATGGCTCGTGCTCCCTGGACGCATGGCGGGCATCACGGTCACCGCCGAGGACGCCTTCGTGACGAAGGACCTCTTCGACGTGCTCGACTTCCGCCCGACGTTCGACGCCGCGGCGATCCAGGCCCCGATGGGACTGCGGGAAGAGCCCGGTGCCGAGTTCCGTCTGTGCGAGAAGGAAGCCCGGGAGTACGTCGGCTGGCCCCGCGCCGCGGCGATCGCCGGCACTCCGAGTCGACCGGCCCTCGAGTCGGGGTCGACCGAAGAGGCGGCCGAGATGGAGGGATGGATGAACGGTCACGACCGTCGCCGCCTCCGGTGGCTCCGCGAGGCTGCGAAAGAGCTGCAGCCGTACCACACGCGCCGGTTCTTCTCGGCCCATCCCGACGTGTCGTTCACGGCCATGAACGGCGATGAGCAACTGAAGACTCTGCCGTACCACGAGGACGGTCGGCTCGAGCGGATCGCTCTCATCAAGGCACAGCTGCCGGGCGTCGACGACGTCGTCACCCGGACGCCGCCCGATGGTGCCCATCCGGTCCATCTCCTCAGCGCCGGCGCACTTCTCTGGACGGCGCGTCGCGCATCCGGCCGGGCGATCTCCCGCTTCCCCCTCGACCCGTTCTGGGACACCGAGGGGATGCGGATGGAACTCGTCCGCTGACGATCAGCCGTCGGGGTCGCGATACCCGGTGAGGCGGACACCGTCGTCGGTGTCGGTCCTCGTCACGACGACGCCGTCGCCGACGGCGAACGGATCGCTCCCCACGAGGGTCCACCGGTCGTCGCCGTCGAGGCCGATCGCGGCCAGCTCGACGCCGACCTCCGCTGCTCGCTTCGTGACGAACCCGTCGCCGACCAAGCGCAGCGAGTCGAGCACACCGACGTACATCTGGACGTCCGCGAGCACGGAGCCGCTGACACCGTCGACGACTCGGAGCGCGGCACCGCCCTGGCTGGCGACGACCAGGAGCTGGCCTCGCTCGGTCGGAGCCGACTCGGCGATCACGCCACGAAGCTGCCAACGCACGTCGATCGCTCGCCCATCGTCGTCGTCGACCAGCGTGGCCCCGTACACCGACCCGTCACCCGTGAACGCGAAGTCGGCTCCCGATGTGGGCGCGAACCCGATGATCGACCCGGGAAGACGAAGGAGCGGCGGTGAGTCGACGTTGGCCTCGACGTCTCCTCCGTCGGTACGGAACCGCTCCGGGGCGCGCACCTGCACGCTCTGCCAGCCTGCGCGTTCGTCGTGAAGGACGATCCCGCCGTCGACCACGCCGATCGGCCGCCCGTCGACGACGGTCGCGACGTCGATGTCCGAGAGGTCGACGTCCGAGAGGTCGACGTCGGTGGGGAGCCGGTCGGCGGGGGTCGGTGACCGCGACCGATCGCTCAGGTCGACGAGCGACAGGGAGTCGCCGGTCGCATCGCGACGCCGAACCCACCAGCGGCCCGAGTGATCGGTGGCGACGAAGGTGCCGTCGATCCGATCGAGCACCGACCCGTCCGCCGGATCGATGAACTCCTGCATGGGACGTGGACCGAAGGTCGATCTCGTCACGACGGAGGTGCCCGGCAGGATCTCGAACGTCTCAGCGCCGTCGCGGTCGAGCCTCCATCGCTCGTCGCCGTCGGCCGCGTCGAGCCCGACGACGGTCCGACCGTTCGCCGTGCGGAGTTCGACGACCGCGACTCCGGACACCACTCCGAGGAGATCGATCTCGTGCGTCTCGAGCGGGACGTGCACGGTCCACGCTCTCGTCCCGGCGTCGACGTCGACGGCAGCGATGGCGGTGCGAGACCGCTCGAGGAGTCGATCGGGGAGCTCGGCACAGCGGCCGGCCGGCTCGAGGCACCGTTCGGGTGCCGGAAGCGTGACGACGAGAAGTCCGTTGCCCGCGATCATCGTCGTGCCCACGTCCGCACTGAGGGGAATCCCGAGCGTCCACTCCGACGCGATCGCTTCGGGGAGCCGACGCGGATCGGCCCCGCCGAACGGGGTGAGCACCGGTGGCGGTTCTGGCTCGGCGATGGCGCCGTCCAGCGTCGGTCGTGCGAGCGGAGACGACGACGCCACGGCGACGGCCATCGCGGCGATCGAGGTGACGACGGCGACGGCGGCGACCGATCGGCGCGTCGATCGCCGACGATGTGGCGCGTCGTCCGAACGATCGTCCGACGATTCGGACCCGTCGAAGGCAGCGTCGAGTCGGACCCCGTCGAGGCGGGGCTGGTCGGGTCGCGCGGCATCGACGAGCGCGACGTCGGGCCGGTCGTCGGCCCGGTCGTCGGCACGTTCGTCGGTCGGCTCGGACTCGTCGGTGCGCGGGTCGAGCCAGAGGTCCTCGCCACCGGGCCGCCACATCCGATCATCGGTCACGGCGTCGCTCCGAATGCCGTGAGCCGGATCCCGTCCGGCGTGGGACTCCAGTTGACGACCACGCCGTCACCCACCTCGAGGGGACCGGCGCCCACGAGCGTCCACATCTCGCGACCGTCGAGGTCGTACGCCACCCGCTCGACGCCGAGTCCGGCCGATCGAGCGGTGAGGAACCCGTTCCCGACGAGTTCGAGCAGGTCGCCGTCGGCGATGTCCTCGACCTCGGCGAGGACTCGGCCGGTCGGTCCGTCGACCACCGAGCGGCCACTGCCTCCCTGGTCCTCGACCTCGAGGAGGAGGCCGCGCTCGCTCGGAAGCGCCCGTGCCACCCGGCCACCGAGCCGCCATCGCACGTCGATCGTCGGGGGACCCGTCGCCGTCGCGGGATCGCCGTCGTCCACGACGACGGCGCCGTAGACCGTTCCCGATCCGGCGAAGACGAAGAGATCGTCGGCGGCCGGGCTGAAGGCGAACACGACGTCGGGCGGATCGGGGTCGACCTCGGAGTCGATCGGTGCGTCGACCCACGCCCCCGAAGCGTCGGGCGTCACGATGCGTCCGTCGATCGTTCCGAGCGGCACGCCTCCCACGACGGCGAGGAGGTCTGGCTCACCCGCGTCGACGCCCGACAGCGGTTCGGGTTCGGAGAAGCCGTCCCGCAGATCGAGGGTGGCGAGGCTCCCGTCGCGGACGGTCCGGCGAATCCACCAGCGGCCCGAGTAGTCGGTCCCGACGAATCGACCGGTGACGCGACCGGCGAGGTCACCGGTGGCCGGGTCGATGAAAGTGAGCCGCGGCGTCGAGCTGAACGAGAAGCGAGTCACGAGATCGGTGCCGGGCACGATCCCGTGGATCCCGACGTCGTTCGTGTCGAGGCGCCAGAGCTCGGTGCCGTCGGCGAGGGCGATGCCGAGGAGCGCCCGGTTCCCCGTGTCGAGCCACTCGACCACCATGACGCCGTCGATCACACCGAGAGGATCGAGGGACCGCGTCTCGGTCGGATAGTCGCTGGTCCACAGCGTGTCGCCGGTGGTCGCATCGAACCCGACGATGGTGGCGACGGTCGCTCCGTCGTCGGTCGGGTCGTCGTCGGCCGCGGCGGCGAAGATCCCGACGGCGATTTCGTCGCCGTGCACGGTCACCGACGAGCCGCGGTCGGCGACGAGGTCGAGCTCTCGGCTCCAGCGCAGCGGTGCGGTCGCCGGGAGTCGGCGTGGATCGGCGCCCGCGAACGGCTCGACGGGCTCGATCGAGTCACCGAGTGCGGCCGCGTCGGCCGTGACCGTCCCGGTGAGTTCGCCCGGTGCGGTCGTCGTGCGCACGGCGACCACCGCCATCACGAGGCCGGCGACCACGGTGGTGCCGATCGCCGCACGCCGGAACGACCGTCGCGACCTCCGGGTCCGTTCGGTCGACCCGTCGCCGTCGGCAGCTGGTGCGCCGTGTCCGGTCGTTGTCCGATCGCGAACTCCGTCATCGTCGACGGCCCGCGTGGTCGAACCCAGCCTGGAGGGATCGACCAGTGCCGTCGCGGTCGGCGCGTGGTCTCGCTCGGGTTCCCGGGCTCTCGAGTCGACCCACAGGTCGTCGCCGTCGGGTCGCCAGATGCGGTCGCCGTCGCGCGCCGCCTCGCCCTGCATCGACGTCGATGATCGCGCAGTCCCCTCGCCGGTCTCGTGTGGTGCGCCACCGTTTCTCACGCCGTTCGCACGTGCAAATCCCCCGGATTCGGGCACACTGCCATCGTGTCCAAGCCCCTCGTGATCGTGGAGTCGCCGGCCAAGGCGAAGACGCTGTCGAAGTTCCTGGGCAGCGACTACGAGGTCCACGCGTCGGTCGGCCACGTCGCCGATCTGCCGTCCAAGGGCCTCAACATCGACGTCGACAACGGCTTCAAACCCACGTACGAACTCACCGAGCGTGGCAAGACCGTCGTGAAGGATCTCAAGCGGGCGCTCAAGGACGCGAGCGAGCTGTATCTCGCCACCGACGAAGACCGCGAGGGCGAAGCGATCTCGTGGCACCTGCTCGAGTACCTCAAGCCGAAGGTCCCCGTGAAGCGGATGGTGTTCCACGAGATCACCAAGGCGGCGATCGACCATGCGGTCTCGAATCCGCGCGACATCGACTACGGCCTCGTCGACGCCGCCGAGACTCGTCGGCTGCTCGACCGTCTGTACGGCTACGAGGTGTCGCCGGTGTTGTGGCGTCGCGTCAACCGTGGTCTATCCGCCGGACGCGTGCAGTCGCCGACCGTCCGCCTCATCGTCGAGCGCGAACGGGAGCGCATCGCGTTCGTGTCCGCCGACTACTGGGACATCGATCTCGTCACGTCGACCGACCCGAGCTTCGACGCCCGGCTGATCGGTGTCGGCGGTGACCGTGTCGCCACCGGCAAGGACTTCGGTGACGACGGCGTTCCGTCCGACAAGGTGGTCGCTCTCGACGAGGCGCGGGCGGTCGGTCTCGCCGAGTCGCTGCGCGAGTCGACCTTCACGGTGTCGTCGGTCGAGGAGAAGCCCTACCGGTCGTCGCCCAAGGCGCCGTTCATGACCTCCACGCTCCAGCAGGAGGGTGGCCGCAAGCTGCGCCTGTCGTCGAGCCAGGTCATGCGGGTCGCCCAGGGTCTGTACGAGCGCGGCTTCATCACGTACATGCGGACCGACGACGTCGTGCTGTCCGACGAGGCCATGGCGGCGACCCGGTCGGCGGTCGAGTCGGAGTACGGCTCGAAGTACCTGAATGCGGCGCCGAAGCAGTACAAGACCAAGCAGAAGGGCCAGGAGGCGCACGAGGCCATCCGGCCCACCACGCCGTACCGGTCGCCCGACGCCGTCGCCGCCGAGCTCAACAGCCAGGAGCTCGCCCTGTACCGGCTCATCTGGCAGCGCACCCTCGCGTCGCAGATGGCCGACGCCACCGGTGTCACCGTGTCGGTCCGGCTCGTCGCCCCCGCCACCGATCGGGCGGCCACGTCGCCGCGGGCGGGAGAGATCGTCGACTGTGAGTTCGCTGC
>JBCCTP010000118.1:0-10895 GCA_039198505.1 Actinomycetota bacterium
ATCGAGGAGCCGTGTGTCCATCGGACGCACGGCTCTTTCGATGTCTTGCGGGAGGATGTGTGTCGGGCAGCTCGCCGAAGTCGAGGCCGATCGCGGTCGCCGCTCACGTCTGGCGCACCACGAATGGCAGTCGTTTCGACGGCTCCTCACCCGTGCTGGTCGCTGCGACGTCGAACCGATCTTCCCCATCACCCGTCGAGTCGTCTTCATGCCGAAGCTCAGGCGTGCATGAGCGTGATGCAGGGGACGTCCGTCGACGAGGTCTGGGTCCGTCCGAGGCGACAGAGTGTGCCTGACCCACACTGTCGCCCTCTGGAGACCGACCTGCCCGACCTCGAGCAGGCGATTCGTCACCATCTCGATCCAACCGAAGACGCATGACGGACGGTCCGAGCCGGCCGGTCTCAGCGGGATGGAGCGACTCGAGCAGCGGCCCGCCTCAGACGACACTGGCCAGCCGTGCTCGTCGCCATTCTGTGGCTCGGCGCGGTCGGTGCACTCATCGCATCTCTCGGGTGCGCGGGAACCCGTCTCGAGCGACTCCCTGGCGACCAGGGACACTGCGCGAGCAGCACCGGCGACGCGCTCCTCATCGCAGCCGTCGTGGCGTGCTGCACCGCCCTCGTCGCGACGGTCGCCGTGATCGTGCGGGCCGCCCGGGCAGCCGGCCCGCTCGAAGCGGTGGGTGCTCCGAGCGTCAGTTCGGACGTCGCCAGCGGCCGCTCTACCTTGGGAGAGTGAACCAACACGAACGGTTCAGCGACGACGACGTCGAGGTCTGGCGTCGCGACGGTGGGGTGTTGATCGAGCGGTTCTTCACAGCCGACGAGGTCGCCGCGGTCCACGACGACATGCGCTCGGTGTTCGGGCGGAGTCGCGGTGCCGATCGAGCTCAGGTCGACACGCCACCCGAGAACATGGGTGCGTTCCGTGACGAGCAGTTCGCCTCGTTCGCGTCGGTGCCGTTCGACTGCTCGCCCGCACTGAACCTCATCGGCGTCCATCCCGAGCTCATCCGGTTCGCCCGGACGGTGCTCGAGACCGAGCGGGTGCACCTCTACCAGTGCCAGGCGTGGGCCAAGTACACCGGCGACGCCGACTACGACCAGCCGCTCCACCCCGACTTCCGCAACCACACACTCACCGTCCCGTCGGAGGACGCACGCCGGAACTCCGTCGCGATCCTGTGCTACTTCACCGACGTCACCGAGGCGCACGGACCGATGCACTACGTGATTCGTCCCGACAGCGCGCCACATGCGGGTCCCGAGGACTCACTCGTGGACGACGTCGATCTCCAGCGCCGACTCGCGCCGTTCGAACGGTCGAGCGCGTCGCCCGCCGGGAGCGTCTTCGCGTATGGAATCGACGTGTTCCACCGCGGCACCAACCTCACCGAGCCCGGCGGCTACCGGTTCGCGGTGATGGTGTGCTTCAAGCGGGCCGGCGACGACGCCATCGCCTATCGCGCCTGGCCGTACCACCACACGCAGCCGTGGAACCTCGTGTTCGCACACGCCACACCCGACCAACTGTCGTGCTTCGGCGTCCAGCCGCCGGGTGATCCCTTCTGGACCGAGGTGACCCTCGGGCGGGCGGCCGCCCGCTATCCGGAGTGGGACCTCACGCCGTACCGCGAGGCGCTCGGTCGCTGAGCCGCTCGCGCCAGCTCGTTCACGACGAGCCGAACCCGGCGACGCGGTCCGACGCACCCGACATGTCGTAGTCGGCCCCGTACTCGAACGCGAGCCCGTCGGAGAGACCACGGTCCTGCTGATTGCGGTAGAGGTCCTTGTAGGCCGAGATGGAATCGGGACTGTTCTCGACGATCGCATCGGTCAGCTCGGCGACGGCGGCGTCGAGCCCGTCGAGCGGGACCGCACGGACCGCCATCCCCATCGCCGCTGCCTCGGCCCCGGTGAACGTTCGAGCGGTGTACGACAACTCGCGAGCCCGGGCCAGCCCGACGAGCCGGACCAGACGGGCGCTCATGCCCCACGTCGGGCGAAGTCCGAACTTGGCGTGGGTGTCGCCGAGCTTGGCGTCCTCGGCCACCACCATCAGGTCGCACGCCAACGCCAGTTCGAGAGCGCCGGTGAAGCAGAACCCGTTCACCCGGGCGATCGTCACCTTCGGCATCGTGCTGAGCAGTTCGGTCACGCGGCGCGCAGGATCGTTGAGCGACCCCGACACGTCGCCGCCGTCGACTCCCGACTCACCGAGCGCCTTGAGGTCGACACCGGCGCTGAAGGCACGCCCCTCACCGGTCAGTACGACGACCCGCACCGACTCGTCCGAGGCGGCCGCATCGAGCGAGTCGCCGATCTCGATGAGGAGGGCGGGCGTCAACGCATTGAGGGCCTCAGGTCGGGAGATCGTGACCGTTCGGACCGGACCGGCGTCGCTGACGAAGACGTTCATCGTCCGATCCTTCCACCGGGCGCCGGGGCGATCGCAGACCTGCGGTCGGCCTCGACGACGCACGCGAGCGGCCGATGTGGCGGACGACCGGAATCTGCACCGCACACCTCCTTGCATCCATGCGGGCGGTCCGGACGATTTCTCCCGGCACCTCTCGGCGCGCGGGTGGGTTGCTCCGGACGGTCTTCGTCCATGTACGTGACCGCAACCCCCCAGGTGCCGCCGCCTGCCATGAACACCAGCCGCGGCCCTGTGCTCGCGGCACCTCCGGACGGACCCGTCCGAACCGACGACGAGGTCCACCACGCCCGCCTCGAGGCGATCGTCGAGATGATCCGGCGACTGACCGGACGCGACGTCGAGTTCGTCCCACCGGCCCCGTACATCGTGTCGGGACCCGCGCGTCCGGAGCCGGTCGAGCTCGACGTCGTGACGCGGCGACGCCGCGAGATGGACGAGTCGGAGCCGGACGAATCCTCGACCCCGGTCCGCGTCGACATCACCGACGTGGTCGAACGCGGCACGACGCCCCGGATGCAGCTCGTGACCGACACCGACGGGTCGCTGTCGCTCCATCCCCAACTCGACATCGAGGCGTGACACTCTCTGGCCGGTGACCTCACCGGCCGACGTCGCAGCCTTCCACGCCGAGTACGACGTCCACACCGACGACCGCGTGCGGTTCTTCGGCGCGGTCGCCGACGCCCTGCCCGACGTTCGGACCGTGCTCTACCCCGGCAGCTACGTCGACATCGCCGCATCGGTCTGGTTCGACGACGTCACCTACGTCGACATCGACCGACGGACTCTGCGCTTCTTCGGCCAACAGCTCGCCGTCGACGAGCTGGTCGCCCAGAAACGCTCCGCGACCGGTCGCCCGACCGAACCGGCGCCCGCCGTCACGCTCCACCACGCCGACTACCGCGAGCCGCTGCCCGTCGACGACGAGTCGGTCGACCTCCTCGTCTCGATGTACGCCGGGTTCATCAGCGAACACTGCTCGCGCTACCTCCGGCCAGGCGGACACCTCGTGACCAACAACAGCCACGGCGACGCCTCGATGGCCACACTCGATCCGAACTTCGCTCTCGTCGCCGTCGTCACGAGCCGCTCGGGTGACTACCGGGTCGTCGATCACGATCTCGACCGCTTCCTCGTGCCGAAGAAGGGCGCACCTCCGACCCGGGACGAACTCCACCGGACGCAACGAGGCATCACGTACACGACGCCCGCGTTCGCCTACGTGTTCCGCCGGACCTGACGGGGCGACCCACCGATCAGCCCGCCGCGACGTCGAGGAAGTGGTCGAACGCCGGTCGCGTGGTCCCGTCCTGGCGCACGAGCCCCGACGTCAGCACCCACTCCCGGAACCGATCGACGAAGTCCTGACCGATCTCATCGGCGAGCACTCCGTCCACGGAGCCGTAGTCGAGCTCGTACGTCTCATCCGACCAGTCGAGGAACTCGAACACGTAGGCCGCGCGCACCTGGTCGATGTCGTCGATGTGCTCGAACGCCGCTTCGAACCAGGCCAGCTGGAACTCGTCCGACGACCCCATGATCTCGCCCGCCGGGCACCCGAACTCCTGGAAGACGATCGGCAGGTCGCCAGCTCGCTCGACATGCTCGTCGATCCGATCGGCCACCTCGTCGAGCGGAAGCGCCCGGAGGAACGCATCGAGGCAGTAGTGGTTGACGCTATAGACGTCGACGGCGTCGATCATCCGATCGATCGCCGGGTCGTCGATGAACGGGTCGCCGCCCGCAAACGTGAATGTCACGGGCAACTCCGGAGCGATCACCTGCAGCTGGTCGACGACCTCCTCGACGAAGGTGGCGAAGTCCCCGCGGTCGAGACCATCGTCATCGGCGAGCGGCGGCTCGTTCGCGATCGCCAGGGTCCACACCTCGTGGCGCTCGAGGACCGGGAGGACGTCCTGCACCATCGCGACGTAGGCGTCAGCGGCTCGCTGCGGCTCGAAGCCGCCCAACCACTCGGGGAACTCCGTCCCGGAAACGTCGACGGCGACGATCGAGGCCATCGGTGCTCGACCCGACTCGACCATCTCGGCGAGAGCCTCGTCCAGCTCGGCGACGCGACGGTCTCCCGCCTCGGGTTCGACGTCGATCCAATCGAACATCACCCGCCCGACGGTCGACGCATCGGTCGCCTCGACCCACCGTTCGTTCACGGTCGCCGCCGAGTCCGGCGGAGGTGGACTGAACCACGTGAGCCCGAAGTGGGTCGTGTCGTTCGGGGTGAGGACGTCGTCGCCGGTGTCCGGTTCGCCGGTGACGTCCGGTGTGGTCGCGGGTGTCGTCGCCGGGAGGTCGGCGGTCTCGCCGTCGGACGCGCACGCTGCGAGGGCGATCAGTGAGGCGGCGGCGAGCGCCGCGATGCGGGTCGAGTGGGGGTGTCGGTCGTTCACGCTCGCTCTGTCGTCGCCAACGACTCGACCGGTTCACGGCCGTCGTGTCCCAGCAGGTGGGCGCCCCGGGACACACTGGTGCTCGTGAGCCGACCCACGTCCGACGCGATCACCGAGCTCCGAGACGAACTCGCGAGCGACGGCCAGGTGACGGTGCGCGACGTGCTCGATGCAGGCACGGTCGAGAGGTTCCGGGAGCTCGTCCGCGTCGCGATCGAACGGGCGGAACGGCTCGACGTCGGCGCCGACAACGAGGCGTATCAGCGAGCGTTCGACCAGTACATGAACCTGTGGCAGGTCGACGAGGCCGTCGGTGAGATCACGTTGCACCCATCGCTCGGGGAGCTGGCCGCCCGCCTCCTCGGCGTCGATGCGGTGCGGGTGTACCACGACCAGGCGCTGGTCAAGCTCGCCGGTGGCGGACCCACACCGTGGCACCAGGACCACTGGTACTGGCCGGTCGACACCGACCGGATGATCACGATGTGGCTGCCGCTCCACGACGTCGACGCCGACATGGGCGACCTCGAATTCGCCGTCGGCACCCACGACGGACCGATCGGCGACGAACCGATCTCGGCGGCGGCCGACGAGTTCTACGAGCGTCACGTCGCCGACGGCGGCCTCACGACGAAACGGACGGGCACGATGGCGCCCGGCGACGCGAGCTTCCACCTCGGCTGGACGCTGCACCGGGCCCACCCGAACACCACCGATCGCGACCGCGAGATCATGACGGTGATCTGGTTCGCCGACGGCGCGCGGGTGTCCGAACCCGACAACGACGGGCAGCGCCTCGATCTGCGCACCTGGCTTCCGGGCCTCACCCCGGGCGACCTCGCGGCGAGCGCGATCAACCCGCTCGTCGGCCGAGCGTGAACGATCCGAACCCGGTCCGACCTACTTCTTCGCGAACGGGCCCGTTCCGCTCGTCTCGCCCTTGCGCATCTCCCGATTGAGCAGGCGGGCCACCGCACCGACCGGCACGAAGTTGTGCAGGAAGCGGGCGGGGCGCGACAGGTGGCCGGTCACGATGCGCCGGCGGTTCTTAAGGATCGCCTCGATGACCGCCTTCGCCACATCGGCGGGATCGGTCGCGAACATCTTCATCGCATCGGGATCGTCGGCGACGGTGGTTCCGGAGACGATGTTGGTGTCGATCCCGCCCGGGTGCAGGAGATGGACCTGGATGTGGGAGTCGGCCAGCTCGGCCATGAGGGTCTCGGTGTAGCCCCGGACCGCGAACTTGGTCGCGCAGTAGTCGGCATTGCCGGGCACCCCGAGCAGACCGAAGATGCTCGACACGTTGACCAGCGCCGCCTCGTCGACCGCTTCGAGCTGCGGCATGAAGGCGAGGGTGCCGTGGACGACGCCGTAGAAGTTGACCGCGAAGACGTGCTCGATCGCCTTCACCGACGTGTCGACACCGCGATCCATCGACCCGACGATGCCGGCGTTGTTGATGACGATGTGTGCGTCACCGAGGGCCGCCCGACTCTCGTCGGCGAAGTCGAGCATCGCCTGCTCGTCGGCGACGTCGACGACCGCCGAGAACACCGGTGGATCGCCGTGCGGTCGCACGAGCTCGACGGTCTCGGCGAGACCGGCCTCGTTGACGTCGCACAGGATGAGCCCGGCCACGCCCTCCTTGGCGAACTCGGTGGCGTAGGCACGGCCCATGCCGGAGGCGGCGCCGGTGATGACCACCCGCTTGTCGTCGAGACGTTCCATCCGGCCGACGCTACGCGGTCGGTGGGGACGGTCATCCAGTCCTCAAGATTCGATCGGGATGTGGGCGCCGCCGCCCCGGCCACGGACGGTCTGACGCCATGGATGTCGCGGCAATCGCGCAGATGTCGATGAACGCCAGTGCATCGAAGGTGCAGGCGTCGGTTCAGACGTCGATGCAACGATCGGCGATGGATCAAGCACAGACGCAGGCCAGCCAGATCCTCCAGTCGATCGAGGTGCCCGCCGGGCTCACCTTCACGCCGGAGGGTCCGTCGGAGGGCACGTCGAAGAGCTTCATCGCCGATCTCTGACCGCCAGGTCGAGACGCCCGACCCCCGGAACCGGCGCGAGGTCGGGTTCGAGCCAACCACGCCGCGCCGCGCCCGAGACGAGGCGGTCGCGCGACCAGTGCCGCAGCGGACCGGCCCGCCCGACCCGTTCGTCGGTGACCAGCGCCTGGAACGTCGGGGCAGCGATGTCGGCAACCGTCGCGACGAAGTACCGAGTCAGGGTCTCGTGGTACCCCGACGTGTCGGTGTCGATCGTGCCGACCGACGCGTTGTAGCGACGGATGCCCGGCCGGATGAGAGCGAGCGCGGCATCCGGCGAGTGCGTCCGCAGAGTCACCCAGCAGACGGCGAGGTGTGCCTCATGGGTCCACTCGGGCTTCGGAAGCGTGAGGTCCCAGAACGCACGCGCGATCCGGTCGACGTCGTGCGGCTCGATCACGGCTCCGGGTCGGTGAGGGTCGTCGATCGACACCGTTCCACCCTCGCCGATCCGACTCGCCCGCTCGGAGCGGGTTTCGGACGTAGGGTCGACGGCGTGGACCTCGCCGAGCTGCAGGACGTGATCGAGCGCACCTACGGCGACCGGGATCGGGAACGGGGTGTCAGCGCGACGGTCGCCTGGCTCGCCGAGGAACTCGGGGAGCTCGCGCAGGCCGTGCGGAAGGGCACACGCGACCAGCAGGTGCACGAGTTCGGTGACGTCGTGGCGTGGGTGGCAACTCTCGCCAACCACCAGGGCATCGACCTCAACGAGGCCGTCGAACGATTCGCTCGGGGCTGCCCGAAGTGCGACGCACTGCCCTGCGTCTGCTGACGCGGGTCCGACGACGGATCAGGCTGCGGCGGGCAACTCGCCGAAGCGATACGAAGAGCTGACGGCGCCGATGCCGTACGCATCGGTCTCGTGGTACTGGCGGACCGCTGGCTCGTCGTCGGCCGCACCAGCGGCCACGAGCAACGGCACGAAGTGCTCTTCGCGAGCGTGGGCGATCCGGGCGCTCGGCGCGTCGGCCCACCGCTCGAGGCGCGCCGCGCGCTCGGCACCCACATGGTCGACGACGGTGTCGGTGAGCCAGCCGTCGAACGCGATCGAGTGGCCCTTCGCGGCGGCGTTCATGGCCGAGAGGTTGTGGTAGCTCGGGTAGCCGCTTCCGACGATGAGCACGCCCTCCGACCGCAGCGGCGCGAGCGCCCGACCCGCTTCGAGATGGGCAGCCGGGTCGAAGTCGGCGCGGACCGACATCTGCACCACGGGCACCGAGGCGTCGGGATACATCACGTACATCGGGACGAACGTTCCGTGGTCGAAGCCGCGATCGGCGTCGATCTCGGCGACGAGCCCACGATCACGCAGCAGTGCGGCCGCTCGCTCGGCGACGCCACTGTGTCCCGGCGCTCCGTAGACGACCTCGTACGTCTCGGGCGGGAAACCGCCGTAGTCGTAGATCATCCCCGGCGACGGGTGCGACCCCACCGAGAAGCCGCGGGTCTCCCAGTGCGCGGTGATCATGAGGATCGCCTCGGGAGGCGTCCCCACCTCGAGCGGGATCGCCTGGAGCGACCGCTCGAGCGGCGTCCAGTCCATCGGCATCCGATCCTTGATCCATGGCCAAGGTCCGCCCCCGTGAGCGATCGCGTAGGTGGGAAGGGGACGGGCGGCGGTCGGCATACGAACTCCTCGGCGAGTGGAACGTCGACGTCAGGCTACGAACGGCGGGTCGTCTCGCAGACGTCGCTCGACCGGAGCCGGGGCGTCGACATCCCAGCACCACGGCGACCACGATGATCGCCGTGCCCGCGAGGTGTGCGCGCGTGAGTGGCTCGGCGAGGAAGACCCAGGCGAGCACCAGCATCGCCGGGAGCTCGACCGCCCCCGCCACCGACGACGCTGCGCCACCGATCGACGGGGCTGCGGCCGAGTACAGCGCCATCGGCAGCAGCGCGGCTCCGACCCCGACCGCGACGAGCCACAGTGCTCCGGACGCAGTGGTCGGCAGCGTGGCCACGGCGTCCGCAGCGAGCACGACCGGACCCAGCCCGATGGCGGCTCCCACCGCGACCACGGCGAGCCGCTCCATGGGAGTGAGGACTCCGAGTCGCTCGGTCAGGATGGCGATCGAGCATCCGAACCCGGCCGGCGCCAGCCAGGCGAACGCGGGCACGTCGGCGCCCACTCCGAGCGCCACCGCAGCTCCGGTGGTGGCGAGCGCCGCGCCTGCCGCCTGGAGCACGGTCGGCCGGACGCCGAACACCAGGCGGAGCGCCAGCAGCGTGAACAGGGGGAACGAGGCGTAGACGACGGCGACGTCGGCGACCGAGGCGACCGCCACCGCTCGAGCGAAGGCGGTCCACCCCGTCGCCGAGATGACCCCGCACGCGAGGCCCCACATGCCGGCTCGACGACGGTCGTGGGATCTCCAACCGCCCCGCAGCATAAGCCCGGACAGGCACACGGCGGGCACGGCGTATCGGACCCAGGCGACCAGCTCGGGGGCGACACCCGCGTCGGTGAGCCGCCGGCTCGACAGCGCGGCTCTCGCCGTGAGCGCGGCCGACGCGATGATCATCGTCGTGGCGATGCCGGCCGACGGGCGCCAGGGCGACGACGTGGTCGGGTCGTGTCGTTCTCGGTCGTCGTCCCGGATCTCGCTCGTCTGCCCGCTGCGCACGATCGACACTGTGCGGGTGGGCGATTGAATCGACAAGCGAAACGTTTGGCCCGTATCGTTCGATTCCGTGCATGAGTCACTGGATCGCCCGCACCTCGACCTCCTCATCGCGGTCCGACACACCGGACACCTCGGTCGGGCGGCCGCTCAGCTCGCCATCAGTCCGTCGGCGGCCAGCCACCGGCTCAAGGAGGCCGAGCGTCGGCTCGGGGTGACGCTCACGGTCGCCGAGGGCCGATCACTCCGGCTGACCGATGCGGCGCTCCATCTCGCCGACGTCGCGGAGGTCGCGACGGCGTCCATGAGATCGGCGGAGGAGACCGCACGGTGGATGAACTCGACCGACCGCGCCACGGTGCGGATCGCGCTCGACTTCTACGACACCGCCCCGTGGTTCGAGCGGCTCGTCGAGTCCGACGACCTCACCGTCGACGTCGACTTCGTCCGGACCCCCTACTTCGCCACCGTCGACTTCGTCGAACGACGTCGCGTCGACCTCGGACTGATCGTCGTCCCGATCGACGACCCGGTGCGCGACCCACTCGCCGACGACCACCTCGTGGCGATCGTCCGCGACGACCACCCGGCAGTCGGGCGGGGTCGGCTCGAACCGTCCGATGTGAGCGACGCGACCTATCTCACCGTCGGCGACCGACCGCACCACGGCTTCGAGCACCACGAGTTCTTCGAACCAGCCCGGGTGCGGCCACGTCGCCTTCGGAAGGTCGAGTCGTTGGCGATGATCCTTCGGCTGCAACGACGGTTCGGTGGGATCACCGTGCAACCGGCGCTCGCGGTGCGCGACGCAGAGCTCGACGGGCTCGCCGTGGTTCCTCTCGCGACCGATCGGATCGCCGTGCGCTGGGACTTCGTGACGCGACCGGAACCGACCGATGCCGAGCGAGCGACGTGCGACGTGATCCGCTCGCTCGTCGCCTGACTCAGGCGCGGCGTGCGGCGACCAACTCGGCGATCTGGATGGCGTTGAGTGCCGCGCCCTTGCGCAGGTTGTCGTTGCTGACGAACAAGGCGAGGCCGCGACCGTCGGCCACACCTTCGTCCTGACGGATCCGACCGACGTACGACGGGTCCTGACCCGCCGCCTCGAGCGGGGTCGGGATGTCGCTCAGCTCGACACCCGGCGCCGATGCGAGGATCTCGGTGGCCCGCTCGACGCTGAGGGGTCGGGCGAACTCGGCGTTCAGCGACAGCGAGTGCCCGGTGAACACCGGCACCCGTACGCAGGTCCCCGACACCGGGAGGTCGGGGATCTCGAGGATCTTCCGGCTCTCCTTGCGCATCTTCTGTTCCTCGTCGGTCTCGAGCCGACCGTCGTCGACGAGCGAGCCGGCGTA
>JBCCTP010000119.1:0-10819 GCA_039198505.1 Actinomycetota bacterium
CCGTGCGAGGTCGAGATCGTTCGCTCCGACCAGTTCCTCTGCCACTACGACGAGTTCGCCGAGTGGGCCGGCGGACGGAACAGCTTCAAGATGGAGGACTTCTATCGCTGGCAACGTCGGCGCCTGGGCTACCTCATGGACGGCGACGAGCCGGCGGGCGGACGGTGGAACTTCGACGACGAGAACCGTGAGCCGCCGCCGAAGAGCGGGGACCCCTGGGCGACGCCTCAGTGGTCACACCTCGACGAGATCGACCGCGAGGTGATCGCCGACCTGCTCGATCTCGGCGTCGACACCTGGGGCGCCGAGCCCGACGGATTGTGGGCGACGACACGCCGAGCGGCGCTGAGCCGGCTGCGTCACTTCGTCGACGACGTGCTGCCCCAGTTCGGGCCGCACGAGGACGCGATGGTGCAGCGCTCGTGGCACCTCGCCCACTCCGTGCTGTCGCCGTACATGAACGTCGGGCTGCTGCTCCCCGGCGAGGTCTGCGACGCAGTGCAGGACGCGTTCGACTCCGGGCGCGTCCCGATCAACTCGGCCGAGGGGTTCATCCGCCAGGTGATCGGATGGCGCGAGTACGTGTGGGGTGTCTACTGGCTCTGGATGCCCGACTACCGGTCGCACAACGTCCTGCAGGCCGACCGACGGGTTCCGCCTGCGTTCACCGGCGACGCCACGACGGAGATGAACTGCGTCCGTCATTGCGTCGTCGGACTGCACGATCGGGCGTACAACCACCACATCCAGCGCCTGATGGTGCTCGGCAACCTCGCGATGCTGCAGGGCGTCGACCCGTGGGAGGTGACCGAGTGGATGTGGGCGAACTTCATCGACGGCGCCGAGTGGGTGATGCTGCCGAACGTGATCGGCATGAGCCAGTGGGCCGACGGCGGGAAGATGGCCACCAAGCCGTATGCGGCCGGCGGCAACTACATCGACAAGATGAGCGACTACTGCCGCGACTGCCGATTCGATCGCAAGAAGCGAACCGGCGACGACGCGTGCCCGTTCACCACGCTCTACTGGGACTTCCTCGATCGACACCGCGAACGGTTCGAGAAGAACCACCGCATCGTCCGCCAGGTCCGAGCGGCCGAGCGGCTGTCCGACATGGCCGAGGTCCGCGAGCGAGCCGTCGAGGTGCGAGAGCGCCTCGACAGCGGCACCCTCTGACCGTGCCCGACGAACCGATCTTCCACCTCGCGCTCCCCGACGACTGGGCGGCGGCCTTCGATCTCGGCGAGTACCGTATGTCGACCCGCGATCGCACGCTCGACGACGAAGGGTTCATCCACGCGTCGACGCGGGCGCAGGTCGAGGCGACGGCGAACCGCTTCTACGCCGATCTCGATCAACTGGTCCTGCTCACCATCGACCCGGTCGCGGTGCCGCACGAGATCCGGTGGGAACCGCCGGCCCCTGACCTCGACGAGCTGTTCCCCCACATCTACGGACCCCTCCCGATCGCCGCCGTCGTGGCGGCCACGTACTGGCTCCGATCGATCGACGGCACAGGCGCCGGCTGGTCCCTCGACGATCTCTGAGCTGCCGCTGCGACGGGCCCGAGCGCCCTCAGACGTCGTCGTCGAACTCGTCGACCTCATCGAACTCCGAGGCCTCGGGGATCGTCTTGCCGCCGACACGGCGATCCGCCGCCTTGATCCGGGCCTCCTGCTCGGCCTCGAGCGCGGCCTCCTCCTCGACGAGACGTTCGAGTGCCTCGAGTCGGACGGCGTCGAGCGACCCGTCGGCGATCGCGGCCTGCACCGCACAGCCGGGCTCACGGTCGTGCTTGCAGTCGCGGAACCGACAGTGGTCCATCAGATCGAACACGTCGGCGAAGGCACGCTCGATCCCGTCTCCGGAGAGCCAGAGACTGACGGCACGAACGCCCGGCGTGTCGATGATCCATCCCTCGTCCGGGAGAGCGAGGAGCTCGGCGGCGACCGTGGTGTGACGCCCGCGATGGTCGCCCTCGCGGACCTGCGTCGTCGCCTGGACCTCGTCGCCGATCAGCGCGTTGACGAGGGTCGACTTCCCGACGCCGCTGGCGCCGAGGAACGCGAGCGTTCGGTCGCCCTCAGCTCGTTCGCGCAGTCGATCGATGCCGTCGCCGGTCACGCCGCTGGCGAGGAGGACCGGCACGCCGAGGGCGACGTCGGCCAGCGCCCGCCGCGCCGGTTCGGGATCGTCGAGGAGATCGTTCTTGGTGAGCACCACCACGGGTTCAGCGCCCGAGTCGAAGGCGAGGACCAACTCGCGCTCCAGCCGTCGCGGGCTCGGCGGAGCTCCGAGCGCGTGCACGAGGAAGACGGTGTCGATGTTCGCGGCGAGCGTGTGCGCGACCGCTCGCATGCCGTCGAACGACGCTCGCCGGGTGAACGCGGACGACCGGTCGAAGACGTGATCGACACGCTCGTCGTCATCGTCGATCTCGACCCAGTCGCCCACGGCCACATCGGCGCCGATGTTCCGGACCCGCAGCGGCTCGCCGCCGTCGGTCACGTCGTCGTGAGTGCGGGCGACGGTCGACCATCCTCGGTCGAGCCGGGTCACTCGGGCGGGCGTCCGGACGGCCCCGCGTTCGATCCACTCGTCGTGCAGCGCGTCGGTCCAACCGAGGCGAGCGTCGGGGCGGATCACCCCGCGACGGTAGCCCGAGTCAGTCGATCGACAGCCCGGCGATCGGGCTGTCGGCGCGGGGCGGCGGCAGCGTCGAACGAGGCTCGAAGAGCGCCGTGATCGCGTCGGCCAGGGCCTTCTGTCGAGCGAGGCACTCGTCGAGGCCGTGGCGGATCTCGGCGATCGAACGCTCCAGCCCGTCGATCCGCGAGGTCGCGTCCGACCAGCCACCGCCGTCGCCGGATGCTCCGCCGTCCGACGGACGAGACGGCATCGACGACGTGGCCTCCATCCGGTCGGAGCGTTCGCGCTCGATGAGTTCGGTCACCCGACGCTCGGACCGCTCGACCGCATTGCGGGCTTCGGCGCGAGCGAGTTCGACCTGTTCCTGCGCGATCTGGGCGTAGGCCGCCATCGACGTGAACTGGCTGCTGAGCTGCTGCTCCACCTGCTGGACGCGGGTCGCGAGCTGTTCGGTGCGCACGGCCTCCTCGGCGGCGCGCTCATCCCCGAAGAACTGATCGACGGTGAGTTCGCGCCCGTCCGACGACACGTCGTCGCCGTCGCGGTCGGCGATGTCCTTCGTCTTCCCGAACATGTACGAACTCTCCGATCGTGGCCGGTCCCCGGGGGTGGGTCCGGCTCTCGCACGCGTCATCGGGTCGCGGCGACGTTCCCTTGAGCGTCGTCACCCAATTGTCGATGCATCTGACGCCACTGACGAGGACACGCCGCGCGTCAAGCAGCCTTGATCGAACCTTGCGACTCGGCGCGATCCCTTGTGGCGCAACGGATTCCCCGCTTCGAGCGCTGGCGCGACCACGAAATGTGACGAAACGGGTTCAAGCGGTCCACCGCACCGACCGAAGAACTGGATGCGCTACGGGAGACCGTTCTCACGGGGCGACAACCAACTGAGAAACCAACCCGATTCACAGCGGAAGGAATACGCAGAATCATGAAGAAGCAGGACAAGGGCTTCACCCTCGTGGAGCTCCTCATCGTCATCGTCATCCTGGGCATCCTCGCCACCGTCACCGTGTTCGCCGTTCGCGGCATCACCGACCGCGGCCAGCAGAACGCCTGCGATGTCGAGGCTCGCGCCATCCAGACGGCCATCGAGGCGTACTTCGTCGAGAACGACCAGAACGACCCGGGCGGCTTCGGCGACCTGGTCCCGGCGTACATCACCGAGGACCCCTCGGCTCGTTGGGACGCGACCGCGATCTTCGCTCGCACCCCGGTGTCGATCGACGCTGCGGCCGACGGCCTCACCACCTGCGCTCCCTGATCTGACGATCACAGCCTGAACACCGGACCGGGCCCCGCCTTCGGGCGGGGCCCTGTCGCGTCCCGACGCCGATTCCGCTTGCGAGGATCTTGAGTCGAGGCACTCCTGCGGGCGCCGAAGCACAGGCGAACGCCATGACGAACTCGACTTCGCCTCCAGCTGCTCGGCGCCTCGACCGACCGAGACGCCGCGACGAGGGCATCAGCGCGCTCGAGGCGGTCGCCGGTATCGCCATCGTGGCAGCGATCGTTGCGCTCGCCACCTGGGCGTCGTTCCAGTTCGCCGGCCAGAGCACCCACCGCGCCTGCGGGGCGGATGCACGGATGCTCGCCACGGCGACCGACGTGTACTTCGCTCGCACCGGTGGCACCACGCTCCCGGCCACCGGAGACGACCACGATCGCTACGAGCGCACCTTGGTCGAGGCCGAGCTGCTCGGCGACACGTCGGTGCGTTTCGACCTGCAGGCCGACGGCGGTCTGGTCCCGTCGGGCGACGACTGTGCGTGACCGGGCGTGGAGCCCGGCGAGCTCAGGCGCCGCGTGATTCGGCGGCGAGGCGGAGCACCTCGTCCTCGGGGTACGCCCCGATCCATCCCTGGACGGGCGTTCCGTCGGGGGCCAGGAGGACCGCCGAGGGCTGCGAGGTGATGCCGATCTCCGCCCACGTCTGGAACGACTCGTCCCAGAGCATCGTGAACGAGTTGGTGCCGTGGTCGGCCACGAACTCCTGGGCCTCGCCGAGCGAGTCCTGGGTGCCGACGCCGACGACGATGATCTCGTCTGCGTGATCTCGAGCGAACTGCTCGACCTCGGGAGCTTCCCGATTGCAGGTGGGTCAATGCGGCGCGTACATCCAGAGCAGGATCGGGAGGCTCTGCGGCGCCACGTTGCGGAAGTTGACCTTGGCTCCGGTCTGCAGGTCGTCGACGACCACGCTGGGGAGCGGGTTCGACTCGGTGTCGGCGGCGGCGTCGACGTCGGGGCCGATGAGGTCGATGCGCCCGTCGTCGAGGCGAGTCGACCGGAGGCCCGGAGCGGCAGCGTCATCGGCGGCCGGCGCGTCGGCGGCGTCTCCGGTCGAGTCTCCCGCCCCCTCATCGGCGTCGGCAGCCGGCTCGCCGCCGGACTCGGTCTCGCCCGTGTCGGTGCCGTCGGTTCCCGCATCGTTCGCCGGCTCGGCGTCGGCCGACGGCTCGGCATCGGGGGTTGCCGTATCGGCCGCCGAGTCGTCGGCGGGAGCGGCGTCGGCCGGGGGGTCGGCCTGGACCGCGACCGAGTCGGCCGTGGACGACGTGTCGTCGTCGCCGCACGCGGCGAGGACGAGGGCGCCGGCGGCGAGCACCGGCAGCAGGCGTGGAGAACGCATCAGGCCATTCTCCCGGTCGAGCGGGCCCGCAGGCGGGCACATCGGCCTGTTGTCGGAACGTTTCGCACCGCAACATGTGGTCCTGAACGCGACGTCGGGACGCGTTTCGGTGGCGCCGAACCGGCCTCAGCGAATGTGGGCGAAGAGCTCGCGACGGAGCTCGACGAGCTTGGGTGCGGGCTCACCGTCGGACCACGAGTCGCCCACGATCACCCGCTCGTAGCTCTCCCACTCCTGACGGACGCCGGCGAGATCGCCGGCTCGCGCGTGGGCTCGCATCCGCAGCGCAATGAGCTCTTCGTGCCCGGGGAGGACGGTCAGTCCGTACCCCGTGGCCCAGAACACTCCCTCGACGTCACCCAACGACAGCGCGTGTCCGGCGTACTCACCGGCGACCGACGTGGCGAGGAGCACGAGGTTCGACGTGATGCCGTCGGCGTCGGGCCACAGGTAGCTCGTCCCGGCGAACGGAACATCGCGGATCATCTCGACCGCCGGTCGGAGGATCTCCATCGACTGCGACGGAGCTGCGAGACGGGCATGATCGAGGCGGCGCCGCACGAGATCGGCGTCGGTCACGACCAGCTCGTGCAACGGCAGGTCGTCGGTCATGGTGCGGGCCAGCCACTCCTCACCGTCGGGCGGATCGACCAGCCGACCGAGACCCCGCCGCGCCTCCGACACGACGTTGGCGAAGGTCGCGTCGCGGACGTCGAGCTCCCACAGCGCCGTCCGCGCGCCCGAGCGGGTCGCCCGGGCCCGATGCGTGGCGAGCCAGGCGATGAGTTCGACGGTCTTCGAGCGCTCGAAATCGGCGACTCGTCCATCGCGATCGGCGATCGTGACCGGACCGAGGACGCCGACGACGATGCGATGCGGCGATGGCTCGAACGGTTCGTCGTCGACCTCGACCGGCCGGGCACCACCGACCGACGTGGGCCCTCCTCCTGCGTGTCCGACGTCGTGTGCGATCGACCGCACGTCGAACGACTCGATCGGACGATCGGCGTGGTCGAGCAGCCCGGCGATCTCCGCCAGCTCACGCTGGGTGACACCGACCGGCGAGATCTCGATCTCGGTGCCGAACCCGCTGAGCGTCCAGCGTGTCGGCCCCGGGGCCAGTCGGACACCGGGGGCGAGCGCCCCGATCCGATCGCTGGCAGCCAGGATCCCCACGCTCCGCTCCGGGGCCGGGAGGCGTCGATCGTCGAGGTCGGCGGCGTCGGTCTCGGTGAGGATCGCGATCGCGGGTTCCCACATCTCGCCTCCCGTGCGGAGGGTCCGCAGGTCGAACGGAGAGCGGCTCACGACCATCGGTGAGCGCACGAGTTCGTCGGCGAGTTCGAGCGCATCGTCGACCGATCGAACCCGGTGCACGTTCGGGTGACCGAGGGTGACCTGCGACGGCAGCGAGACCGTGACGAGGTGGGCGACCTCTGCCGTGGCCGAGGTGGACAGGGCGACCGTGACGGCGCGGAGCACTTCGTCGGCGACTCCGCCCTGCCCTTCGATCACCGTGAGCAATGCCGCTTCGAGGTCGACCAGGACATCGCGACCGCGGGTGTCGACCCCGATCTGCACCAGCGCCGGTGACGGGTGGCCGACCTGCCGCGCCTCCTCCCCGAACATCTCGATCGGGGTCGTGGCCGTCATCGACCAGTCGGACCCGCCACCGTTCCACGGCAGCGGCATGACCGCGTCGCCCGTGAGACGGAACGTGACCTCGCCGTCGGGGTCGACCAGGACGAACCCGATACGGACACCCGTCTCGATGAGTTGCCGTGCCGCCGCCCGGATCGCGACGTCGAGCCGCTGGGCCCGCTCGGTCGGGTCGGTGGTCCGGAGTCGCCGTTCGATCGCCGCCACGTCGTCGTCCGGCTCGGCCGCCCGGCCGCGCGGGAGCGCTTGGCGCAGTCGACGGCGGCGGCGGACCCCCACGAGGGTGAGGAGCCCGGCCGAGATGAGCGCCGCGTGCTCGAGCCGGATCGGTGCCGGAACCCCGGCCACTTCTTCCTCGACCACCTCGTCGACATCGTCGCTCACAGGATCGGCGTCGGGGCGCTGCATCTCGGTCGAGGGGTCGACACCCCCCGAGTCGAGATCGACCCCGGGCCGAGGCGTCTCGTCGGTGACGTCGGCGACCGGCTCGCCGGAGGCGTCGCCGGTCGCGATCCGGTCGGCGCGCCCTGGTGTTCCGACATCCCCGGTCTCGCCGGGCACCGGTCGTGGGGTCTCGTCGGTCACGTCGTCGGGAGCGGCGACCGTCGTCCCGTCGCCTCGATCAGCACGTTCATCAACAGCCCCCTCACCACCTCCCCCCGCATCGTGGCCGCTGATCGCTCCGTCCGTCACATCGGCGCCGGGATCCGACGGCAGACGTGCGTCGGGGGCCGCCGCGTCGAACGAGGGGGCGGGTGCAGTGGTACCGCTCGGGACGTCGATCTGCCAGCCCGGAAGGATGAGGTTCGGATCGTCGAAGGTTCGACCGTCGCCCATGTCGCGGCCGGCGTTGTCCTCCCAGATGAGCGGCCACCGATCGCCTTCACCGAGGTGCTCGTCGGCGATCGCGTGCAGCGTGTCGCCCTCGACGACCACGTGGGTGACGTGTGGGTCGCCCTCGGACGGGTCGACCGTTCCGGCGTCGGGCAGCGGTGCTGTTCCGTCGTCGACCGCGCTCGGCGACGCCGGGGTCGCGGTCGGACGCGCCGGATGGTGGAAGGTCCACCCGGGGTGGATCGTGTCGTCGGCCGTGACCACGACGCCGGGTGCGACCTCCTGGCCGACGAGCTCGTCGCGGTGCTCGGCCCATCGACCGACCTCGTCGGGCCCCCAGAGCGCCTCGACCACGGCGATCCAGCCGTCGTTGGGTCGAACGGTGTACTCGGAGGCGAACACCGCGGCGACGGCGGACGCCGCCCGGCGTTCCGCCTGGCCGACCGAGGTGTCGGATGTGTGGATCACCGGGACGCGGACCTCGGTGCCCGCCTCGAACGGGCCGCCCGTCCACTCGGGGTTGAGATCGACGATCTGCTGGCGGAGCGTCTCGTCGCCGAGATCGAGCGCGAGCGAGAGCGGTGTCTGGCGGCCATCGGCCACGACGGTGTCGACCACGTCGGCAGCGGCCGAGGCACGGGGACTCTCGGCGCGGGAGATGGAATCGCCCGACGCCTCCGAGTCGAACTGAACCACCGCCGCCCCGGCCGGCCCGACCGGTGAACCGGGCGCGGCCGCCTCGAGTGCGACCGACGACCACTGGGCGACGGTGGCGGCGGTGGTGACGGTGCCGAGCAACGCGATCCGAACGAGACGGACCAGCGGCCCGGCGGGTCCGGACTCGACGGGCGGAGCTGCGAGGGGCCGACCGGCTCCGGCACGCGACCCGACGGGTGTGCCGCGCGACCCCAGGATCCGCATCGCCTCTCGGCCGATGGTGATCAGCGCCCAGACCCAGATGAGAACGAAGAGCGCCGCTGCGACGCGCATCGTCGTGTCGGTCGAGACCGTTCCCGACGAGATCTCGTCCGACAGCGTCGACCAGTCGGGCCAGGGTCGTCCGATGAGCGCGATCAGGAGGACCGGCGGGACGACGATGAGCAGGAGGAGGACGAACGCTGCGCCGACCCGCACGGCGACGTCCCGGGCGCCGCCGCCGGCCGGACGGGGAGGGGGCACCGGATCGGTGCCGGTCAGGGATCGGGGTCGACTCACGAGAACTCCAATCGGGCCCGACCCGTCGCCTCGACGGCGAGGGTGGCGGTGCCGGTGAAGCGGACGAAGACGGCGTTGCGTCGTTCGGTGACGGAGACGACGACGACATCGCGAGCGGGGAACTCGACGCGCACGTCGGCGGCCGGGATCCCGAGACGAACGGCATGGTCGACGGCGGCGGCGCGAGCGTCGACCTCGCGCAGCCCCTCCGACGGAGACCCGGTGGCCACCGCGGCGCGGGCGGCGCCCTCGGCGGTGTTCGACGCATACCGGTCGGCCAGCAGATACGTGCCGCCGTCGAAGATCATCGCCGCCGCCGCGATGGCGATGATCACGTAGAAGAGCATCATCACCGACACCGAGCCGCGGTCGGATCGCTGCGAGGACGACGGTCGCTCGCTCATCGCCGGAACCGATCGACGACCTGGGTGTCGGAGACGGAGAGCGTCCGGACGCCGGGCGTCCACACACCCGTCAGCGATGCGTTGGTGACCTGGCAGGTGACCCTCACCGTGACCGTGCCTCCCTGCCACGCCCCCTCGGGACCGGCCGCCCAGGAGAAGTCCGCGCTCGCGTTGCCGGCGCAGGTCGCCGGCAGATCCGAGCGGCCGATCGCCGCTCGTGCGGCTGCCTCCCCGGCGTCGGGATCGAGCGCGATCGACGCAGCGCGAGCTGCGTCCTGCGCCGCGTTGGTGGTCTGCACCCCGGCGGCGATGGTCCGCCCGACGTACCCCAGGAACGCCACGACGATGAGTGCGAAGATCATCACGTACATCAGCTCGATCGGCGTCACCACGCCTCGATCGATGCGCCTCGTCGACTCGCGGCTCACGCCATGGCCTCCGTCATCGCTCCCGGGGCGCCGACTCGGTGACCCGCGCTTCGTAGCCGGTGGTCGACGACAGGAACCCCGGTGTGCTGCTCGTGATGACCACGGTGACGATGTCGGCCGTCTCGGTACAGGTCGCGTCGACCCCGTCGGCCCATCCACCACCGCGGGCCGCCACGCGGGCTTCGGCCACCGCCTCGCCCTCGGCGCAGGTCCCGTCGAACGCCGCGGCCACGCGTGCACCCTCGGCTGCCGCCTCGTCGAGAACGTTGCGAGCGTGCCAGTACGCACCGACCTCGATGAGGAACAGGAACAGGGCGATCATCACGACCGCACCGAACATCATCTCGATCCCGACGTCGGCGGCGCCGCGATCACCTCGGAGGCGTCGCCCACGAGAGCGCGCGAGGTCACCCGTCTGTTCGGCCGGTGGTGAGAGCGCGTGCATCGGTTCGGATGGCGAGGTCGGTCAGCGGATCTGCGACGTCAGGGGGTCGGAGCGACCGGGCTCTGATCGACCTGACTGCTCGCGTTGTTGAACACGGTCACGGCCACACCGGTGGCTGCGATCGCGATGGCGACCCCGGCGACGATCCAGAGCAGGCGGGCGGTGGACTCGTCGGCGCCGCGGTCGTCGGCCATGCGTTCCCACGCGTCGGCTGCGCCGTCGCGCAGGTGGATCCACGTGGCGGTGAGCCACACGGACAGGGGCAGGGTGATGTGGTCGTGCACGTTCGGTCCTTTCGTCGAGGTGCAACTGGTGAGGACGGGCGACGAGGCAGGCCGGTTCATGTAGAGAACGCCTCGAGGATCTGGGTCACGATCGGGTAGCCAATGAACACGACGACGCCGAGGACCATGCCCATCGTCGGCAGGCTGAGGTTGGCGTTGGCCTTGTCGGCTGCATCGGTGAGGTCGGCGAGTTGCTTCGATCGCAGGGTGCGCGCCTCGGCGCGGATGGTGGTGGCGATGTTGACGCCGACGCCCGCCTGCCGGCC
>JBCCTP010000120.1:0-10806 GCA_039198505.1 Actinomycetota bacterium
GCAGGTGGCGGTGCTCGCGCCGACCACGCTGCTCGCCACCCAGCACGGCAACACGTTCGCCGACCGTTTCGCCGGATACCCGATCCGCGTCGAGGTGCTGTCGCGCTTCCTCACCGACGCCCAGGCGAAGAAGGTGCTCGCCGACCTGAAGACCGGCGAGATCGACTGCGTCATCGGCACCCACCGCCTGCTCGGCAAGGAGGTCCACTTCCGGGACCTCGGTCTCCTGGTGGTCGACGAGGAGCAGCGCTTCGGGGTGCAGCACAAGGAGGCGATGAAGCAGCTGAAGACCGACGTCGACGTCATCACACTCACCGCGACGCCGATCCCACGAACGCTCGAGATGTCGCTCGTCGGCATCCGCGATCTGTCGCTGCTGCAGACACCACCGGCCGAACGCCAGCCGATCCTCACGTACGTGGGCGAGTACGAGGAGCGGGTCGCGGTCGAGGCGATCCGACGGGAGCTGCTCCGCGAGGGGCAGGTGTTCTGGGTCCACAACCGGGTGCGCTCGATCGAGACCGCGGCGCGACGTCTGCGCGAACTGGTCCCCGAGGCGCGCATCGCCGTCGCCCACGGTCAGATGGACGAGGGCACGCTCGAACAGGTCGTGGTCGACTTCTGGGAGGGCCACTACGACGTCCTCGTGTGCACCACGATCATCGAGTCGGGCATCGACATGCCCACGGTCAACACGCTCGTCGTCGAGCGGTCCGTCCTGCTCGGCCTCGGCCAGATGCACCAGCTCCGGGGGCGGGTCGGCCGATCCGGTCAGCGGGCCTACGCGTATCTGTTCCATCCGCGCGACAAGACCCTCACCGAAGAGGCGTACGAGCGGCTGAAGACCATCGGCGAGGCGACCGACCTCGGGTCGGGCTTCAAGATCGCGATGCGTGACCTCGAGATCCGTGGCGCCGGCAACCTGCTCGGCGAGGCACAGTCGGGACACATCGCCGCCGTCGGATACGACCTCTACTGCCAGATGGTCACCGAGGCGGTGAGCGAGATGAAGGGCGAGCCGCTCCCGAACCAGCCGAGCGAGCTGAAGCTCGACGTGCAGACCGACGCATTCCTCCCCGGCGACTACGTGTCGAAGGAGGAACTGCGGATCGAGGCATACCGTCGTCTCGCCTCGGTCACCGACCGCCGCCAGGTCGACGACGTGCGCGTGGAGTGGGAGGACCGGTACGGACCGGTTCCCGACGCGGCCGAAGCCCTGCTCCAGGTCGGGTACCTCCGGGCCGAGTGCCATCGACTCGGCGTGACCGACCTCCAGATCACGTCGGCCGACGCTCGGTTCGCGCCGATCGAGCTGCCGGTCAGCGCCACCATCCGGTTGCGGCGCCTGTCGAAGGGGGCGAAGTACAAGGAGGACCTGAACCAGCTCGTGGTCCCCCTCCCCCGCGGTCCGAAGCGTGACGACCCGACGACCTTCCTCGTCGGGTTCCTCCGCGAGCTCGTCCCGGCCGACGACGACTGACCAGCTCCCGCGCCGCTCGCGGCAGCACATCCCGCCGAATGTGCAGGGTGCGCTGACGCGAAGTGAGTCTCAGCTCTCGATGCGGGCGCACCACTGGTCGACGTCGGCCAGCGGCGCGTCGCGGGGGATCACCATCAGCAACACGTCGCCGGCCAGGATCTGCGTCGATCCCTTCGGTACGATCGTCTGACCCTCCCGGTGGATCACCGCGACGCGGGCGCCCCCGGGCAGCGACGCCTCGGCGAGCGTCGATCCGCCCACGCGGGAGCCGACCGGCACCTCGATCTCGACGAGATCGGCGTCGTGGGCGTCGACCGGCACGATCTCGACGGGCAGGATCGGCCGGCGGTTGCGATCCTCGACCCCGAGCCGGCGGGCGAGCGGACCGACGGTCGGCGCATGGATCGCCACCGAGAGCACCACGACGACGAACGCGACGTCGAAGATCGTGGACCCGTCGGGGTGTCCGGCCGTGAACGGGATCGTCGCCAACACGACCGGGACCGCTCCCCGCAGTCCGGCCCACGACATCACGGCGAGCCGCCGAATCGGGATCCGGAACCAGACCAGCGACGCGACCACGGCGACCGGTCGGGCCACCAACACGAGGACGGCGGCGACGACGGCAGCCGTCGGCAGGTCGTCGACCACCTCGCTGGGGAACACGAGGATCCCGAGCAGCAGGAACAGGACGCCCTGCGCCGTCGCCGCCAGGCCCTCGTGGAAGACGATGACGCCGCGCACGCGTCGATCGGACGCGGCCAGGAGCACCCCGGTGAGGTACACGGAGAGGAATCCGGAGCCGCCCGCCACGGCCGCGGCGCCGTACGACACGGCCGCAATGGCGAGACTGATGACGCCGAGCGACGAGACCGCACTCGACGCTCGGACCACGAACCGCTGCGCCAGGACGCCCACGGCGATACCCACGACCGCGCCGACCGCGAGCTGGGTCCCCAGGAACCACACCCAGTCGGCCGGCGACGGATCTCCGCGCCACACCTCGACCATGCCGACCGTGAGCAGGACGGCGACGGGATCGTTCATCCCCGACTCGAGTTGCAGGATCCGCGACGTCCGCTCCGGGAGCGACTCCGACCGCAGCGCGGCGAACACGGCGGCCGCGTCGGTGGACGACACGACGGCACCGAGCAGGAACGCGGACTCGGCTTCCCAGCCGAGCACCGCGATCGCCCCGAGAGCGACCACGCCGGCCGTCACGACGACACCGAGCGTGGCGAGCAGGAACGCCGGGACACCGGCGACGCGAAACACCGCCGGTTCGGTGCCGAGCCCGCCCTCGAAGAGGATGATCACCAGAGCGACGGCCGCGATGTTCTGCGCGAGGGCGGCGTCGTCGAAGCGGATGAGACCGAGACCCTCGTCGGCGACGAGGATCCCGAGGCCGATGAACAGGAGCAGGCTGGGGACACGCGCGCGGGCCGCCAGTCCGCTGGCGAGGACACCGACCAGCAGCAGCAGACCACCCAGCAACACGCCGGCGTCGACGGTGAACCCGGCGTTCATCGGAGGCTGGTCCCGCGATCGGTCACGCGATGTCGGACCGTAGCGACAGCGGGGCCGATGTGACGGCCCCGCCCCCGATGTGTCGGACTAGCGTGCTCGCCGTGTTCCGGCGCCCTCGATCGCTCGCCCTCCTCGTCGTCGCCGCCGGCCTCGCCGGGTCGGCGTGCACCACGTTCACCGACGACGACGCCGTGGCTCGCGTCGGCGACGTCGAACTGTCCGAGGACTCCGTCGACGACATCGCCCGCGCCATCCGCGCACAGCCTGCACCCGCCGACGAGGACGACGACCCCGATCTGACGATCGCCGAGGTGCGCCAAGCGACCGGTCTCTGGGTCCAGGCCCGCCTGCAGGACGACTTCCTCGACAGCGAAGAGATCGACATCGACGATGCGTCCCGCGACGAGGCCATCACACTGCTGACCACCAGTCCGCAGCTCCCTCGATTCGGCGAGGCCTCGCCGGACACGCAAGACCTGCTGATCGAGTTCGTCGCCGGTGGACAGGTGCTGTCCGAGCAGATCTTCGAGGCCCCGCCGGAACTCGTCGAGGCGTACGCCGACGGACCGCTGGCGTCGGGTGTCCTGTGTGTGTCCCACGTCCTCGTCGCCGACGCCGACGCCGCCGAACCGGTCATCGATGAGCTCGAGGCGGGCACCGACTTCGCTCTCGTCGCCGCCGAGTTCTCCGACGATCCCGGTTCGGCTGCGCAGGGCGGCGACCTGGGCTGCTGGTTCACCGACGAGTTCCGCACCACCTTCGTCCCCGAGTTCGTCGACGGAGCCCTCGACGCCGAGGTCGGTGAGCCGACCGAGCCGGTGCTCAGCGACTTCGGTGCGCACGTCATCCTCATCCGTCCCGCCGACGAGTCACTCGAGGGCCTCGCTGCCCTGGTCGCCAGCCCTGGCTTCCTCGTGCGGGGCGCCGACATCCACGTCGACCCCCGCATCGGCTCCTACGACCCCGCCTCCAACGCGGTCCTGCCGCTCGGCTGACCGCTGGTGAGCGCACCCCGGATCACGGTCGTCGGCCTCGGCCCGGGTGGTCGCGACCACGTCACCACCGAGACGCTCGCCGCCATCGAACGACTCCCACATCGCCATCTCCGCACCTCGGTGCATCCGACGGCGCACCTCGTGGCCGACGCACCCGGCGGCGCGATCACGCACGACGACCTCTACGAGTCGGCCGACACGTTCGACGAGGTGTACCGCCAGATCGTCGATCGCCTCGTCGCCGACGCTGCGGACCACGACGAGATCCTGTACGCCGTCCCCGGATCGCCGATGGTGCTCGAGCAGACGGTCGAGCACCTCCGCCGACGCGCCGCCGACGGCCAGATCGAGCTCGTCACCCTGCCGGCCATGTCGTTCCTCGACGTGGCGTGGGCTCGGCTCGGTGTCGACCCGGTCGACTCGGGCGTCACCCTCGTCGACGGCCACGCGTTCACCGGGGCAGCCGCGGGACTCCACGGACCGCTCCTCGTCGCCCACGTGCACGCCGACTGGGTCCTCTCCGAGATCAAGCTCGCCCGCGACGAGGGGGCCCTCGACGCCGACGGATCCGATCCGATCACGGTGCTCCAACGGCTCGGGACGCCCGACGAGCGCGTCGTCACGACCACCTGGGACCGGCTCGATCGCGACATCGACGCCGACCACCTCACCACGCTGTGGATCCCGCGACTCGGTGTGCCGGTCGGCGCCGAGTACGTCCGCTTCCACCAGCTCACGCGCACCCTGCGCGAACGATGCCCGTGGGATGTCGAGCAGACCCACGAGTCCCTCGTTCCGTACCTCCTCGAGGAGACCTACGAGGTGGTCGACGCCCTCCAGGCGCTCGACCCCGACGACCCGACGACCGACGACGACCTCGTCGAAGAGCTCGGCGACCTGCTCTACCAGATCGAGTTCCACGCCACGATCGCCGAACAGCAGGGACGGTTCACCATCGCCGACGTCGCCCGGGGCGTCCACGACAAGCTCGTCCGGCGGCACCCCCACGTGTTCGGCGACGAGGTGGCCGACGACACCGGCACCGTCCTGTCGAACTGGGAGGACATCAAGCGCGCCGAGAAGGCCGAGAGGGGCCGGACCTCGATCTTCGACGGGATCCCCCGCTCGATGCCGGCACTCTCGTACGCCGCCAAGGTCGGCAAGAAGGCGTCGAAGGTCGGATTCGACTGGCCCGACGTGTCGGGTGCGCTCCCCAAGGTCACCGAGGAGGTCGCCGAGGTCGCGGAGGCGATCGACGGCGCGGACGACAGCGAGATCGCCGCAGAACTCGGTGACCTGTTCTTCGCCGCGGTCAACGTGGCTCGTCACGTCGGCGTCGACCCGGAGTTGGCCCTGCGGGCCGCCACCGACAAGTTCCGACGTCGCTTCGAAGGCGTGGAGCGGCTCGCCTCCGAACGAGGGATCGACCTGCGCGCCGCAGATCTCGCCACCCTCGACTCACTCTGGGACGAAGTGAAGGCGGGCGGCGCGTCCGCCTGACCGAACGACGACGGGCGTCAGGCGCCGGGCGACGGGGGAGGCAGCGGCGCCGGTCCGTCACCCGTCGGTGCATCGGCCGGCGTGGGTGTGGTCGTGATGGCGCCGGCGTCGGAGCTCGGCTCGTCGCGCGCGACCGGCGGAGCGGTGGCAACGGCTCCGACCGCCGCACCGGGGACGGGCGGGGCGAAGACCGCTGGTGGCGGAGACGACGGCACGGCTGAAGCAGGAGCCGTCGTCTGGTCGGACGTGTCGGTCGAGGTCGTGCTCGACGTCGGGCCTCCACCGAAGTACGGCGTGGCCGACCAGGGCATCTCGACCGGTGTCGGCGCACCTCGCTGCGACGCGAGTGCATTCGCCTGGTCGACGAGGAAGTTGTGCTTGTCGCGCTCCGCGCGGGCACCGTCGACGAGCACGCGGCTCGACTCCGACACGGCGATCACCGCGAGCAACTCGAGCAGGGCCGCCAGCGCGAGGTACCCGGCGAGCGGACCGAAGCGGGCGAGGTCGCTCTCCACACCGATCGTCGACAGTCCGCCGAGACCCTGGAGGTGGACGACCAGGACGGCGACGAGCGCGCCGACGACCCGGATCGGTCCGATCTGGGCGCCGACGGTCAACGCCGCTCGCGAGAGCAGGAAGAACGGGACCGCGATGGCGAGGATCTGTCCACCGAAGATCAGCAGCAGCTCGCCGCCCGACGTGTCGTCATCGATCCGCTGCGCCAGCGTGATGACGACCCAGGCGGCGGCCGGCCACGACGCCGCCGCGATCAGCGGGTTCCGTCGGCGGCCGGTCGACAGGCGCACGTTGAGGACGACGACGAGGGTCCACACGACCGCGACGCCGACGAGTCCGAGGGCCAGGATCTGCTCGACGTCGCGCAACGCAGCGAGTGCGTCCCAGGCGCGAGTGCGCTGACCTGGCAGGACGACGCCGTCTCGCGACTCCTGCCAGAAGAGGAACATCACGAGCGCGCCCACGATGCTGACCAGAACGAGCGCGGCCGTGAGTGCCACGAGCGCTCCTCGCAGGAGATCGGCGCCGGGGACGAGCCGGATGGTCTTCCGACGGTCGCGGGCGATCGGTGGCCGGGCGTCGGCTCGCAGCGCACGGGTCACGAGACCAACTCGACCACGGCCGACTCCCGACCGAGCACGACCGAGGCGGCGATCGTGTGCGTGGTTGACGCTGAACTCGACCGAGGAGGCGCCACTCCACGCGAGTCCGATCACCACGAGCGACGGCGGGATGGCGACGACGCCGAGCGCCCACAGGGGGACGAGCCCGTCGACGCCGCGGGCGCCGTCGGCGAGCGCGTCGTCGAAGAGCCCGAGTGCGCTCATCGCGAACAGGCTGGCCGTGCCGACGACCGCCAGGAGGACGGGGACCCAGTACCAGCGCGCGAGGCGGATCGACATCCCTCCGAGCTGGCGCATCACCTGGGCGATCACACCGACCGGGCGGTACGCGACGAGCATCGTCACGATCAATGCCACGAGAGCGATCGCGAGCGGCAGCGGGGACTGCTCTCGCGACGAACCCTCGAGGTGGACCTGGAGCGCGAACACCGAGACGGCGGCGCCGGCGGCGACGATGAACGGCAGCGCCCACGACGACGCAGCCTCGAGCGGCGCGACGGTGGCACGGCCCAGCGTGAGCCGACGCACGTTCGCCACCACGTTGTACGTCCACACGAGAGTGGCCAGTGCCGTGACCACGAGGCCGACCAGCGGTCCCCACATCAGCAGCGTGTTCCGGCTCTCACCTCCGACGAGACGCTCGACCTGGAACCCCGCCATCACCACGACGACGGTGAGTCCGACGACCGCCGCGATCCGGTACGGCAGCATGGGCGCGAGTGCGGGCTCGGGCGGAGCCGCGGCCGCGTCCTCGGTGCGGGTCATGCGTCGGACATCGGACGAACTGGACGACGACTTGAGAAAGTGACCGATGACCGTCGCAGGGAACTCGTCCCGACGTGGCTCGGTGGTCGCCGGGTGCGGTCGCTGGGATTCGGGTGGCCGGGCGGGGAGACTGGTCACATGCGTGTGCAGCTCGCGAGCCCGTCCGATCACCCGCGGGTCGCGTCCCTCCCGTGGAACCGTCGCCTCGACGACTGGGAACTCGACCACATGCACGGGGTGCTCGGCCTCCACCGGCACGTGGTGCGACTGATCGAACTCGGGGATTCGAGCTACGTGGTCAAGGAGTTGCCCGACGACCTCGTCAAGCGTGAGTACCGCCTCCTGCGGGCGCTCGACGACGACGGGATGCCGACGGTCGAGGTGGTGGCAGCGGTGACGGGCAAGGTCGACGACGAGCGCATTCCGGTCGACGGGATGCTCGTCACCCGACATCTCGACTACTCGCTCCCCTACCGCACGCTGCTGTCGGGACGCGGGCTGTCGATCCCCTACCTCGGCGAGCGCGTCCTCGACGCTCTCGTCGGCCTCCTCGTGCGCCTCCACCTGGCCGGATACTTCTGGGGCGACTGCTCGCTGTCGAACACGCTGTTCCGCCGTGACGCCGGTGCGCTGTCGGCGTACGTGATCGACATGGAGACCGGCGAGCGGTACCCGAACCTCTCCGACGGTCAGCGTCGGCTCGACCTCCAGGTCGCGACCGAGAACGTGGCCGGCGGCCTCCTCGACCTCCAGACCGGCGGTCGGCTCAAGGCCGACATCGATCCCTGGGAGGTCTCGCTCCAGATCGAGGACCGGTACCAGGCGCTGTGGACCGAGCTGACCGCGGCCGACGAGTTCGGACCGAACGAGACGTACAAGATCGATCAGCGACTGCGGCGTCTCCACGACCTGGGGTTCGACGTGGAGGAGATGGAGATCCTGGACGACGCCGAGGGCGACCGCATGCGGTACATCCCCCGAGTCGTCGAGCACGGATTCCATCGCACTCGGCTGAAGAACCTCACGGGCCTCGACACCAGCGAGAACCAGGCCCGGCGCCTCCTCGACGACATCCGACACTTCGGTGCCGGGTTGCAACAGAAGAGGCTCGCCGACGCCGCCGCGACCGGACGTCCGCCGAGGCCCCTGCCCGAGAACGTCGTGGCGGTGCGCTGGCTCGACGACCGGTTCGAGCCGCTGATGGCACGGGTCCCGCCCGAGATGTTCGCCAAGCTCGAGGCGGCCGAGATCTTCCACCAACTCCTCGAGCACCGATGGTTCCTGTCGGAGGAGGCGCGGGTCGACATCTCACTCGAGAAAGCCCTCGACAGCTACATCGCCGAGGTGCTCGTCGACGCCCCCGACGAGGTCCTCCTCAGCCGCGAACGCGACGGCTGAGGCACGTGGCCGACGCTGGACACACGGCACCGCCCGACGCGGGTACGTTGCGTCGACGTGAGTGAGATCATCGCCATCACCGGCCGCGAAGTCCTCGACAGCCGAGGGAATCCCACCGTCGAGGTCGACGTCCTGCTCGACTCCGGCGCCGAGGGGCGGGCGATCGTCCCGTCCGGCGCCTCCACCGGCGAACACGAGGCCGTCGAGCTGCGCGACGGCGGCGAGCGCTATGGCGGCAAGGGCGTGCTGTCGGCCGTCGGCTTCGTCAACGACGAGATCGCCGACGAACTCGTGGGGTACGACGCTCTCGACCAGCGGCTCGCCGATCGCGTGATGCTCGACCTCGACGGGACCGACAACAAGGCCCGTCTCGGAGCGAACGCCGTCCTCGGGACCAGCCTCGCCATCGCCAAGGCGGCGGCCATCGAGCTCGACATGCCGCTCTACCAGTACGTCGGTGGTCCGAACGCCCACGTGCTGCCGGTGCCGATGATGAACGTCATCAACGGCGGCGCCCACGCCGACAACTCGATCGACTTCCAGGAGTTCATGATCATGCCCGTCGGCGCGCCGAGCTTCTCCGAAGCGCTGCGCTGGGGCACCGAGACCTACCACGTCTTGAAGAAGGTCATCGGCGACCGCGGGCTGTCGACCGCCATCGGCGACGAGGGCGGATTCGCCCCGAACCTCGACTCGAACGAGGAGGCCATCCGGGTCCTGCTCGAGGCGATCGAGAAGGCGGGGTTCACCCCCGGCGAGGACATCTCGATCGCGCTCGATCCTGCGGTCAGCGAGATCTACGAAGACGGGAACTACCAGCTCACCGGTGAGGGCAAGGTCCTGTCGCCGGCCGAGATGGCCGACTACTGGACGAGACTGGTCGACACGTATCCGATCGTGTCGATCGAGGACGCGATGGACGAGAACGACTGGGACGGCTGGGCCACGTTGACCGCCTCGGTGGGTGACCGGGTCCAGCTCGTGGGCGACGACCTGTTCGTCACCAACGTCGAGCGACTGCAGATGGGAATCGACCAGAAGGTGGCCAACTCGATCCTCGTGAAGGTCAACCAGATCGGTTCGCTGACCGAGACGCTCGACACGGTGGGGCTCGCGACCCGCCACGCGTACACCGCGGTGATGAGCCATCGATCGGGCGAGACCGAGGACGCCACCATCGCCGACCTCGCGGTGGCGACCAACTGCGGCCAGATCAAGACCGGGGCCCCGGCGCGCTCGGATCGCGTCGCCAAGTACAACCAGCTGCTGCGCATCGAGCAGCTGCTCGGCGACTCGGCCGAGTTCCGCGGCGGCGCCGCGCTCGCCCCGCTGCGCTGATCATCCCGCGTCCCGAGTCGGTCCGACCGGCGCGCGATCTGACCACCGATCGGCGGCCATGACCACGGATCGCGCGCCCAACTGACAGACTGGGGGCGATGCCGCGCAGCGCCACCACGTCGATCCCGCGCCCGCAGCGTCCCGCCGCCGACGAGGGTCGGTCGCGCCTCGGTGACTTCACGCGGCCCATTCCGGTCGAGAAGCGGCTCGTCCGCCGGCCCTGGGTCGTCGCTGCGGCCATCGTCGGCACGCTCGCCGTGATCGCCACGATCGGTGCGCAAGTGTTCGCCCGACCGGTCAGCGTCTGGAACGAGCAGGGACCCACGCTCGACAGCAAGCGGGCGCAGCTGACCGAACTCGAACGGGTCAACGCCGAACTCGAGGCCGAGATCGGTCGCCTGCGCACCGACGACGGCATCCGTGAAGCAGCCCGCGAGGACTACGGCTTCGTCGAGACCGGCGAGGAACGCAGCTCCGTGCTCCCGTTCCCCGACCTGCCGACCGCACTGCCCGACGGCTACCCGTACAACGTGGTGACGCAGATCATCACCGCCGTCGAACGCGGTCCGGCCGTCCAGCCCGACAACTGATACTGGTGGCTCGTCCGGTGACCTGCGCGGTCGTCCGGGACGGCGGCGAGGGAAGCGCCAGCGACGAGCCGCAC